>NZ_JARVSN010000031.1:0-135266 GCF_030209165.1 Pseudomonas sp. fls2-241-R2A-110
TTCCGAAACCCCTATCTGCGTATGCAGGTAGGGGTTTTGTTTTGCCCGCAGGAAAATGCTCGTCCGTGATAGCACAAATTTGCACAGTTATTTTTGGTTCATGACACTAGAATAGGTCCAACTTTTTCGGAGCCAGAGCCTCTTATGCCAGATCCGGTTGACACCTCAAGGCTGTCAGAATTACCGCTGGAAGACCTGGTAGCGTGTCATGAGTGTGACTTGCTGATGCGCAAGCCTGAACTCGCCCGAGGCGAGAAAGCACTCTGCCCGCGCTGCGGCTACGAGCTCTATGCTCATCGACACAATGTCGTGCATCGCAGTCTCGCTTTGGTCATCGCCGCTTTATTGTTGTACATCCCGGCGAACTTTTTACCCATCATGCAGCTCAATCTACTCGGGCAGTCCTCGCAAGACACTGTCTGGACTGGCGTTGTCGGCTTGTTCGAGACCGGCATGCAAGGCGTCTCGGTGGTTGTATTCCTGTGCAGCATGGGGATCCCGCTGCTCAAGTTGCTCTGCCAATTAATGGTGTTGTTGAGCATCCGCTTTGATATCGGACGCAGCTACGGTTTGCTGCTCTACCGCATTTATCACCATCTACGGGACTGGGGGATGCTCGAGGTCTACCTCATGGGCGTACTGGTGGCGATCGTCAAACTGGCAGATATGGCAGCCATTACCGTAGGCCTTGGATTAGCGTGCTTTATCGGTTTGTTGTTGGTCCAGGTCTGGTTGGAGGTGGTGATGTCGCCTCATCAGATCTGGCAGGCTTTGTCAGGAGAGAATGCCCATGCGGGCGATTGATGCGGGCATTCTGATTTGTACCGAATGTCATGAATTGAACAAGCAGCAAGCGGACACCGACGAGCAGAGCTGCACCCGTTGTGGTGCGCTCGTGCATGTCCGTCGGCCGAACAGTCTAGTGCGTACCTGGGCGCTGCTGATAACCGCGGCGATTCTCTATATCCCGGCCAATATGCTGCCGATCATGACTGTCAGTTCCTTGGGGCAGGGTGATCCGAGCACCATCATGTCCGGCGTCATTCAGTTGGTTCAACACGGCATGATTCCCATCGCCGCCGTGGTTTTTATCGCCAGCATTCTGGTACCCACGTTCAAGTTGGTGGGAATCGCGTTGCTACTGTTTTCGGTGCAGCGCCGCCAACCACTCTCGGCACGACAGCGAATCTGGATGTACCGCTTCATTGAGTTCATCGGCCGCTGGTCGATGCTGGACATCTTTGTGATCGCCATCCTGGTGGCGGTCGTGAATTTCGGACGGCTTGCCAGCGTCGAAGCCAATCTTGGCGCCATCGCTTTCGCCAGTGTGGTGATTTTGACGATGCTTGCCGCAGTAACTTTCGATCCCCGACTGATTTGGGATAACACGGAGTCGGACGACGACCATGAATGACTTGCCTGTAGCTAAAACCCGACCGGCCTCGAACTGGTCTGCCATCTGGGTATTGCCCCTGATCGCATTGATCATCGGCGGCTGGCTCGGCTGGCGTGCCTATAGCGAAAACGGCATCGAGATTCAGGTGCGCTTCGAAAGCGGTGAAGGTATTCAGGCCAACAAAACCGAGGTGGTCTACAAAGGCATGTCGGTTGGCAAGGTTAAAGCCCTCAAGCTCGATGATGAAGGCAGTTCAAAAGGCGTCATCGCCACCATTGAGATGAACAAGGACGTTGAGCCCTACCTCAAGACGGGCACACGCTTCTGGCTGATCAAACCAAGCGTGACGCTTGCCGGTATCACCGGGTTGGAAACCCTCGTCTCGGGTAACTACGTCGCCGTCAGTCCCGGCGAAGGCGAACCCACTCGCAAGTTCAAAGCATTGGCCGAAGAACCACCGCTGTCGGACGCCAAACCCGGTCTACACCTGACGATCAAGGCTGATCGTCTCGGCTCGCTGAGTCGCGGCAGCCCAGTGTTCTATAAGCAAATCAAGGTCGGGCAGGTCAAAAGCTACGTGCTCTCCGAAGATCAAAGCACGGTTGAGCTCAAAGTCTTCATTGAGCCGACCTACGCCAACCTGGTGCGCAAACACACGCGTTTCTGGAACGCCAGCGGCATCAGCATCGACGCCAACCTGTCGGGCGTGAAAGTGCGCAGCGAATCCCTGGCCAGCATCGTCGCTGGCGGCATAGCGTTCGCCACACCGGAAAACCGCAAGGACAGCCCACCGACCGATCCAAGCCTGCCGTTCCGTCTCTATGAAGACTTCGACGCCGCTGCCGCCGGTATTCGGGTGAAGGTCAAGCTCAGTGACTTCGAAGGCTTGCAGGCCGGTCGCACGCCGGTCATGTACAAAGGCATCCAGGTCGGCAATCTCAAAGCGCTGAAGATCGATCCAGACCTGTCCGCCGCCACGGCCGAGTTGACCCTTGATCCATTGGCCGAAGATTATCTGGTCGAAGGCACTCAGTTCTGGGTAGTCAAACCGTCGATCTCGCTCGCCGGCATCACCGGTCTGGAAGCCTTGGTCAAAGGTAACTACATAGCCGTGCGACCGGGCGACAAAGGTGCGGCGCCGCAACGTGAGTTCGTGGCGCGTCCGAAAGCGCCGCCGCTGGACTTGCGCTCCCCGGGTCTGCACCTGGTGTTGTTCACCGAAAACCTGGGCTCACTGGAAGTCGGCAGCCCGATTCTCTACAAACAGGTCAAGGTCGGTTCGGTCCAGAGTTATCAGTTCTCCAAGGTCAAGAAGCAATTGGTCATTGGCGTGCACATTGAGAAAGAATACGAAGGACTGGTCAATGCCTCTACGCGATTCTGGAATGCCAGCGGTGTCACGCTCACGGGTGGATTGACCGGCGGGATCCAGGTCAAAAGTGAGTCGCTGCAAAGCCTGTTGGCCGGGGGCATTGCATTCGAAACCCCGCGAGCCAATGCGCCATTGAAGAAGCGCATCCCTCGTTTCCGTCTGTTCCCCAGCCATGAAGAGGCGAATCTCAAAGGCACCGTGGTGACCATCAAGGTTGACCGTGCTGATGGCTTACACAGTGGCACGGCGGTGAGATTCAAAGGCCTGGACGTTGGTAAGGTCGAAGACGTCGACCTCAGCGATGACCTGCAATCGGTCCTGCTCACCGCGCGAATCACCGAAGTCCCTGAGCGTATCGCCCGGGTCGGCAGCCAGTTCTGGGTGGTCAAGCCTGAACTTGGGCTGATCAAGACCTCGAACCTCGAGACCTTGGTCACTGGTCAATACATCGAAGTGCAGCCGGCACTGAAGAATCTTGGACCGCAGAAAAACTTTGTCGCCCTGGCCAATCCACCGGAAACGGCCAAGCAAGAAGCCGGTTTGAGCCTGGTATTGAGCGCCGCGCGCCGTGGTTCGTTGAAGATCGGTGTGCCTGTTACCTACCGCGAGGTCACTGTCGGCAAGGTGACAAGCTATGAGCTCGGCCAGACGGCAGATCGTGTATTGGTGCACATCCTGATCGAGCCAAAGTACGCGCCATTGGTACGCAGCGGCACGCGTTTCTGGAACACCAGTGGTTTCGGTTTCGACTATGGCTTGTTCAAAGGTGCGACGGTTCGTACCGAGTCGCTTGAGACACTGATTCAGGGCGGTATCGCCTTCGCTACGCCGGACGGTGAGCGCATGGGCAGCCCGGCGCGGGCTGAGCAAACCTTCCCGCTATTCGACAAGTTCGAAGATGAGTGGCTGACCTGGGCGCCGAAGATTGCCCTCGGTAAGCAGTAGGGTTAATTGGCGTCGGTGATGACGCCTTCGCGGGCAAGCCCGCTCCCACATTGATTTGGGCCGTACACAAAATTTGCAAACGGCGCTGACCACTGTGGGAGCGGGCTTGCCCGCGAAGGGGCCCTCAAGCTCACGTACAATGTCCAGCTCTAAACAAAAAAGGCCGCAATCCATTGGATCGCGGCCTTTTCATTGCCTTCGATTGATGCAGGTCAGACGGCATCCAGCTCCGGCTCATCCGCTTCAACGTTAACTACGGCCTTCACCTCATCGTGACGGCGAATGTACTTCCAGTCCGCCTCATCGATGTAGATCCCGTTAGGTCCGCTACCACCTTCCAGGTCAATCGCCACACTGGCGCAGACCTGTGGTTTCACGCTCGCCAGAATCGGTACGAAGCCCAGTTGCAGGCTGGTCTCCAGCAACGCGGCCTGGTTCTTCTCGTCGATGTCCGCCGCTTCGTCGAGGTAGTACGGCAGGCGCACACGACCGGCCTGGTCGCGGTCCATCAAGTGCAGCAACAAATACATGTTGGTCAGCGCCTTGATGGTCATCGTGGTGCCATTGGAAGCAGCGCCGTCGATGTCGGTGTGGATCACCGGCTGGCCGTTGACCTTGGTGATCTCGAACGCCAACTCGAACAAGTCCTTGAGGCCGAGCTGGTTGTGGTTCGCCGCCACCAGCCGCGCCAGGTATTCCTTGGCCTCTTCGTTCTTGTTGTCCTGCTCGGCGCTTTGGCTCAGGTCGAAGACGGAAAGGGTTTCGCCTTCTTCGTATTGGCCGGCGCTGTGGATGATCTGGTCGATGTGCTTGAGCGCTTCCTTGTTCGGCGCCAGTACGATACGGAAGCTCTGCAGGTTGGAGACCTGACGTTTGTTGATCTCACGGTTGAACAGTGCCAGTTGGTGCTCGAGGCTGTCGTAGTCGCTGCGAATGTTGCGCAGGGTCCGGGCGATGTCGGTGACCGCCGCACGGCGCGCTTTGCCGAGGGTCAGGGCTTCGTCGGTGCGGTGTGCATAGGCGTTGATCAGCAGTTGCAGTCGACGCTCCATATCGTCTTCGCTGTCGAACTTGGCCACGCCCTTGAGGCGAACCTGTGCATACAGCGCCTCGATCTGACCATCGCTGCGCTGCAAACCTTGCCAGCTGTCTTGATAGTCGTTGAGTAGCGGCAGCAGGTTGTCCATGGAATCGTCGATCGGGTCCATGAACGGCGTGCCGAACGGCAGGTCTGCCGGCAATAGCTGACGACGGCGCAGGGCATCGTCGAGGGTGCGTTGCTTGGCTTCCATGTCGCCGATTTGTCGACCAACCAGTTGCAGCTTGGCCGACAGTTGCTGGACGCGTTCGGTGAAGGCATCGCTGGAACGCTTCAATTCGTCCTGCGCGGCTTCCATCTGCGCCAGTTGTTCGAGCTTGTCGCCTTCTTCGGCGGTCAGGGTCTGCGTGCGACGGAAATCTTCCAGGGCTTTCTGCGCATCCAGCACTTGCTGATACAGCGCTTCGGTCTGGGTCTTGCTCGCGGCGCGATCAGCGGCCACGGCAGCTTGAGTTTTGAGCTGCTTGAGTTCTTTTTCCAGACGCTCTTTCTGATCGCGCAACGCCGCGCGGTCAGCCAGGGCCTGCAGGGCAGGGGGCTCGATGTTCGAGATGTCGATGGACAGACCCGGCACTTCGAAGCGCTCGCCTTTGAAGCCGTCGAGGATCAGCTCCATGGATTTGACCCACTGACCGTCCTCGTCCAGCGTGATGCCGTGCTCGCCCAGCGGCAGGCTGAACAGCGTGCTGTTGAACAGGCGCATCAGGCGCTCGACGTCCTGTTGCGAGAACTCCTCGCGCAGACGGGCGTAGCTGTTGTTGTCGGCGTGGTCGAGTTGCTGCTTGACCGACTTCAGGCGTTTTTCCAGATCGCGCAGACGCTCTTCCAGATCTTCGGCGCTGAACTGCCGCGACTGGGCCAGCGCACCGGCTAGTTCGTCGTGCGCGTCCTTGGCCGCGAGCAATTGCTGCTCCAGCACTTTGACGTCATCGACCAAGGCAAATCGATTCTTCAGCGCAGACAGTTCACCGAGCCAGCGCTGGATACCGGTGATTTCCCGTTCCAGGCGCATCAACTCCTGCGTACCACCGCGCTGATCGTTTTGCAGCGCGTCCTGTTCGTTGCGGTAATGTTCGGCCTGAATCGTTAGCTCTTCCTTGCGCGCACTGGCGTAGTCCGACCAGGTGCCGAGCAACGAGTCGAGCAGCGGCGAGATCCGGTGCAACTTGCCGCGCAGGATATTGCGCTGGGTCACGCCTGCCGCGAGGGCTTCAACCAACGGGCCGGCGGTGACCAGCGAGTTGTAGTCCTGCTCCATGCGTCGCACATCGCGGAAGGCTTCTTCACACGCGGCGATGTAATCGACACTGCCGGAACGCAAGCTGTGTTCGAAGGCATCGAGGAACAGTTGCTTGAGCTTGGCTGCAGTGATTTCGCGCATGTGCAGCAGGTTGATGAACAGGGCGCGGAAGGTCTTCAGGCTCTGCTCGCTGGTGGAGCGCAGCGGGATCAGTGTCAGGTCCAGCGGAACCGAGGTGTGACCACCAACCAGCAGGCGGCGCAGTTCATCCGGCTTGAGTTCGTAGGCTTTGAGGCCTTCGCGTTCAAGGTTGGTGAACAGCTCTTTCTGACGCAGGCACGTATCGTTCTTCTGATAGTGCGCCAGATCCAGTTTGCCGGCGTAGGCAAAGAACTGGTGACCGAAACCACCGCCAGGGCCGCGACCGACCACGCCGATCACGTGTGGACCGTGGGGCAGCGCGACTTCAACGAGGATGTAACTGGTGTCCGAGGCGAAGTAGAACCGTCGGGATTGTTCCAGGCTGTACTTGCCGAAACTCATGTCCGACATGCGCGCCAGAATCGGGAACTGCAGCGCGTTGATCGACGCAGATTTACCGAGGTTGTTCGCGCCGTAGACCGACAACGGTTCTTCCAGTGGAAACAGCCCGAGGCTGTAACCGGCGGTGTTCAAAAGGGCGAAGCGGCGGATGCCGTAGCGTTCCTTGCTCATGCGTCGGTCTCCTGTTCTTCGGCAATGGCGCGGGCCATGGCGTCTTCTTCGCTTTCTTCTTCGAAGTCACTAAGGTCCAGCGGATCGTCGGTTTGCAGCAGTTTTTCGTCGCTGTCGTCATCGATCAGGACTGGAACTGGCAACGGCAAGACGCTGTGCAGGCTGGCCGCCAGATCGCGGTCCTGCTGAACCGACAAGCACACATCGAGGAAACGGTGCATCGGCGGCAGGAAGCGATAGATGCCGTTTTCTTCGCCAGCGAAGCCGAGTTGGGTCATGCGGCGCATGATCTTTTCTTCCAGATCTTCAACGGTCTGCACTTCGGCCTGAATGAACAGGTCGCGGTACTTTTCCAGCAAGGAAGGCAATTCATCGCGACCGAGGCTGCCACCATCGAGCACGGCGACCGGGTCACGGCCCTGGTCGGCCAGGTGCTCGACGAGGATGAAGGTGAACAGCGCCAGACGCTGGGCAGTCTTGTTCACGGCGGCGGCGGCCAGGTCCGGGACGAAGTAGTAGAAGCCACGGGTGTCGCAGACCAGTTCAAAGCCCAATGCCTTGAACAGCGTGCGGTACTGGTCCTGGAAGTTCGACAGTTGGGCGTACAGCTCCGGGTCGCGGCGACTGACGTGGTAACCCTTGAACAGCTCGCGAAAGATCGGCGCCAGCTGGGACAGTTCGTTTAGATCAAGATGCATGTGGGGTGCTCGCAGAATCCTCGGCGGTGTCGCGGGCCGAGAGCAGGGCGAAGGAGCGCAGGCTGACCTGGTGCTCATGAGTGTGGTAATCGCGACGTTCCAGACGCTCGCGTTTGAAACGTTTCTCGCGAGACAGGCGCGAGAACCAATACAGCAATTCGTCGGTGGCGCCGTCCGGTTCCTGCTCCAGCAGCCAGGTCATCAGGTCCGGCATCGGCAGGGCGTCTTCGCAGCGTTCGAGCATTTCCCGAGCCGTGCGTGGCGCGCGTGGCGCTTCGCCTTTCTGGGTCTTGTGAGCCTTGGGGAAACGCGCCGGTTTCGGCTCGAATCGGGCCAGGGCATACACGTAGGCTTCGACCTGACTGGCGCTGCCGAGGAAGGTGCTTTGCGGCCGGGTGAACATCGGCATAGCGGCTTGTGGCACCGCATCGATCCCTTTACGGCGAATGGCCGACAGGGCCAGCGCCGCGCCACGGGTCACGGCGTTGTGGCGGCGGGCCTCTTCACGCAGCGGCAGCAGCAGTTCGCGGGCATGACGCAAGGTCAGTTGCGCGCTGGTCTGCATTTCGAGGATGCGCGCGTGGGTGCGCAGCAGCATGTCGTCATCGACCAGATGGCCGAGGCGCTGCTGTTCGCTGAGCATCTTCAGCAGTACGGTTTCGACCTTGCGCACGCCTTGTTCGAAGGCGCCGTCGGCGTTCACCAGATCGATCATCGGCTCGACGTATTCGTCCCAGGTCGCCAGTACTTCCGCATAACGCTGACGCAGCGGAATCTGCCGGTCGCTGGTCTTGGCCCGTTCGGCCACGGCTACCAGTGCCTGTTCGTCGTTGTCGAGTTTCTTCAGAACGTCGCGCACGCGCATGTCGAGCAGACGCAACTGGCGCGCCAGGTCGTGGCCGTCGCGAATGTCGAAGGCGTCCTGGATATAACCGGCCAGACGCTCGAGGTGACGCAAGTAGGCTTCGATTTCCAGGCACAGGCCCAGACGGTGCTCACGGCGCAGGTAAGCGAGGAAGTCGTGAATCTGTGCGTTGAGCTCGAAACGGTTCGGGCTTTTCGCCACCGGAACCAGAATGTCGAGGCGGATCCACACGTCCAGCAGGCTGGTGATGTCCTGCGGCGTACTGTCGAGTTGCTGGGCGGCCAGCTGCGTGCGCAGTTCGTTGAGGCTCAAGGTGCCCTGGTCGAAGTGCTCGCACAGTGGCTCCAGAAGTGCCCAGTGTTCAGCGAGGGCGCGCAAGACGCGCTTGGGTTCGATCATCGGAATGGCCGGCTGGTTAGCGATTAAAAGCCGCGATTGTACTGCATCACAGGCGTGTCGATTCACTCTCGGGACGGAGTGTCGGTTTTCTATCGATCAACAGCGGGCGATCTTTAGCGAAGGGCGGTAGAATCACCGCACTTTAGTTATCCACAAGTGGCCGACCTTTGCTTATCGAGTCCCGTCGCCGCGCCTATTTGACCGCCATGCAGGTGGTCAACTGGCTGCCGCGCACCGAATTGCCCTTTGCCGCGCCTTCGCGCCCCGAGCTGCTGGAGATTCCCGAGCCTCTGGTCGTCGCGCCAGTGGCGCCGGTTCCTGTGGCCGAAGCGCCCGTGGAACCCGTGGTCAAACCGGCCGAACGGGTGAAAATCGAGGTGCCACGTCCTTCCCTCGCCAGCACGCGCACGAACGCCAAGGTCGAGGAAGAGGAGGCGCCGGTCGCGCTCAAGGCTCCGGTCGTGCCGCCACCGCGTTTCGCCCTGCAATTGCTGCGCGCCGGTCGTTGCCTGCTGCTGGTGGAGTTACCCACAGGCGAAACCTTCCAGACCCGCGATCCCGCCTATCTGTTGCTCAAGGACATGCTGCGTGCCGCCGGTCTGCCGGACAGCCCGCAGATTGTCGGCGAGCCCGTGCGTTGGCCGTTGCTGGTGCGGGGCACCATGGATCAAGGTCCTGAAGCCGCCCGTGATTTTGTGCAGGGGTTTCTTTCGGCCCGCCTGGAAGACGCACCGTGCGTCTGCGTGTGGCTGATCGGCCTGCCGGCGGTGCGTTTTGCCGGGGAGGCGAATGCAGAATCCTTCAATCGCGAACTCCAGGTCGAAGGCCTGGGCTCGGTCTGGGCCCTGCCGGGCCTGGAATTATTAATGGAAGAGCCACAGCGTAAGGCTGATGTCTGGCAAGCCATGCGTCGGCTGATGGCGCGTTGGAAAGAATCGAATGAGTGACGCTGTATCGTTTCGCCCGATGACCGAGGCGGACCTGGACGCTGTCCTGAAAATTGAATACGCGGCGTACAGCCATCCCTGGACTCGCGGGATTTTTCTGGACGGGTTGGGCAAGTACCAGATCTGGCTGATGTTCGAAGGGCAGCAGCAGGTCGGTCATGGCGTGGTGCAGATCATCCTTGATGAAGCGCACCTGCTGAACATCACGGTCAAACCGGAAAACCAGGGGCGCGGCCTGGGCTTGACGCTGCTTGAGCACTTGATGTCCCGGGCGTATGAAGCCAAGGCGCGCGAGTGTTTCCTGGAAGTGCGTGACAGCAACCGTGGCGCGTTCAAGTTGTATGAGCGCTATGGGTTTAACGAGATCGGGCGGCGGCGGGATTACTACCCGGCGGTTGGCGGTCGCGAAGATGCGGTGGTCATGGCCTGCACATTGGTGGATTGAGTCACTTCAAGAACATCGCGGGCAAGCCCGCGATGGGGTCCTGACGGGCACTAAAGATCAACGATTACCGTCCATCGGATCGCGCCGCGCCAGTTCCTCTTCATCCAGCCCATTGCCTCCACCAATGTCGTCTTCATCGACAATGCTTAAATCCCAATCTGCCTGATTGCCTTCACCGGCCTCATGAGCATCGCGCGCGCCGTCTTCACGAATCAACGTTTCCGGGCTCATGTCGTCATCGGTGGGTTCATGGTCATTGGTCGAGGCGCCCGTCATTCCGGCCTCACGCACGCGTTCGCGGGGCATCAATCGCTCGCGTTCGTTTTCCGGCAGTTCATCGCCAATTCTGGTGCTGGGCTCTTCCTCGTCGAAATCAAGCTCATGCAGCGAGCCCATGCGGTCTTCGTTATCATCGATGGGCTCGGGTTGCGCCGCATC
The DNA here is from genome assembly GCF_030209165.1 of Pseudomonas sp. fls2-241-R2A-110. Lineage (NCBI taxonomy): Bacteria > Pseudomonadati > Pseudomonadota > Gammaproteobacteria > Pseudomonadales > Pseudomonadaceae > Pseudomonas > Pseudomonas sp. fls2-241-R2A-110. The sequence continues at coordinate 10,559 of NZ_JARVSN010000031.1, forward strand.
GTACGGACGTCGTGAATCAGTCATGGCAATTCCTCATACTGTGGGCCTTACTAAGGTGGACCCACGGGGCTCCTGAGAATTCCACCGGCCATAGTTGCATCAAGCGCGTGACCTCGACGGACGGTTGTCTGTCAAACCAGCGCATCATTCTTGAGGCTTTACAGCATGAACGAATTACAAGATCTGATTGATAACAACGAACGCTGGGCCGAAGCGATCAAACAGGAAGATCCGGACTTCTTCTCCAAGCTGGCCCGTCAACAGACGCCGGAATACTTGTGGATCGGCTGTTCCGATGCCCGCGTGCCGGCCAACGAAATCGTCGGCATGTTGCCGGGCGACCTGTTCGTCCACCGCAACGTGGCCAACGTGGTGCTGCACACGGACCTCAATTGCCTGTCGGTGATCCAGTACGCGGTCGACGTGCTCAAGGTCAAACACATCCTCGTCACTGGCCACTACGGCTGCGGCGGCGTGCGTGCCTCGATGCAGGACCGACAGCTGGGCCTGATCGACGGCTGGCTGCGCTCGATTCGTGATCTTTATTACGAAAAGCGTGAAGAACTGGCCGTGCTGGCGACCGAAGAGGAGCGGGTAGACCGTCTTTGCGAGCTCAACGTGATCCAGCAGGTCGCCAACGTCGGGCACACCAGCATTGTGCAAAACGCCTGGCATCGCGGGCAGAGCCTGTCGATCCACGGTTGCATCTATGGCATCAAGGACGGTCGCTGGAAAAGCCTGAACACGACCATCAGCGGTTTTGAGCAACTGCCGCCGCAGTACCGTCTGCGTCCGGTTGAAACGCAGTAGAGCGTTTCGACTGAGATTACGCCGACGCCTAAACAGCAGGTGATCGGGCGCATGAGCTGAATGACATTGCGCGTGAGCCATCGCTCACGCGCAACATCTACAGGCGATTACAGCGCTGGCACTGGCACCGCTGTCTCGGGCGCCGGGGCTTGCAGCTGTTTGAGCTGCGATTGGATCGGCGTCGTCGCGCACTTGGCCACGGCTTGTTCAGGCGTCAGGTTGCGGATCGAGGTGTAGAACAGCTCACAGGTTTTCTCTTTCTGGGTCACTTGCCAGGTCTGCGTGCAGCTTTTCAGCTGAACGGCAGGATCGCTGCCCGGTTTGCTGCCCATGCCGGCTTGCCAGCAGGCGGCGCTCAAATCCTGCCCCATGACGGTCAGCCCAGCGGCATCGGCCTTCGCCTGGGCGTCTTCGCCGGTGTAGGTGGCCGGATCGGCGGCGTACCAGATATAACTTGGGTGATTGGAACCCAGCACCGGCACGTTCACCCCGGCGCTCGGGCTGATCGTGGCCAGCCCCAGCACATTCACGGTCGGGCCATATTGCTGCTTGATCCAGTTACGCACCGGCGCGCCGAAGGCAACCATCGGCAATGCCGCACCGTGGGCGTTCTGGCTGACTTCCTTGACCATGGTGGTCTGGTAGTCCTTGAAATAACCGTAGACACCTTCCAGATCCTTGCCAGCAGTGGCCGGCGCGGCAATCGGCGCGATGTCGATGATGGTCTGATAGCCCGGCGTCTGGGCGGCTGGAATACCGTTGTCCGTCAGCAGTGTGGCCCAGCGATCCGTGGTGGCCGAGCGCAGGTAGTCCTGGGCCTGAGTCAGGGAGTAATCCGGCGGGAAGTGCAACAGTTCGACACTTTTGCGATTTTCCAGAGCCATGCCCAGCGGCAGGAACAGATACCAGCTGTAGGCCCATTTGCCATCGACGTTGAGTTTTTTTGCGCCGGAGTAAGCGAGGTCGCCCGCATCGAGCAGCCTGGCCAGCGGTTTTTCGTAACCCTTTGGCACGCCGCTGATGTCGGCGTAGAGGTGGTCGTTATCGGTTTTGACCCGTACTTTCGCGGTGCTGTAACCATCGCGTTGCACGCTTTGGGTCAGGTAATGCTCGACGGTCTGCTCAAGCGTCCAATGACGGAAGCAGATGACGTTGCAGTTGTTGGGATAAGAGAACAGCCGCGTGACGCGTTCGGTGCTGCCCAGTTTCAGATCGACGTCGGCGTGAGCGGCGGCGCTCAGGGTGAGCGCCGCGAGGGTAAGTCCTGTCAGTTTTAACATGCTCAGATCCTTTTCAGCGTGGACCCGCGTTAATCGCGGGCCATAGCTACTTAAGCAGATCGGCCGACAATCGCTCAGCTGAACCTCAAACGAGTCAGGTGATAGTCCGGGTAATACATCAGGCACACGAGGATGCCCCCGACCATGAACAGCAAAAACACCAACTGCAGCGGGCTCAAGTGCGCCCAATGCAGCGCCGTCAGCCATGGCCGTCGGGCGCTGAGTTCAGGGTCGAGCTGCCCGATGCGCCGTTTGTGCAGGAGACCGATCAGCATAAAGCCGAGGTAAGTCACCACGCCCGGCCAACCGAGCATGATCCCGAACAGCAACGCGAGCACGGCTTGTGGTCCACCATGTCGTATCACCAGCCAGCGGGTGTCCGGGTTCCAGTGCCGGGGCACGAGGCCCTCGGTCAGCCAAAGGTCCTGGACGATAAATTGCGACGTGATCGGCACCCACCAACTCAGGGCGAAGCGCAAAAAACAGACCGGAACGAAGGCCAATATCAACGGCATGCCGATGCTGTAGCCCAGGGATTTGTGCTCGGTCGGCAAATAAAACAAAAACATCGCCAGGGCAATACTCGCCCAGACCTGCACCCAGGTTTCGTCGGCGATGGGGCGTGGCAAAAAACGTCGCCAGTGAAAGACATCGGCATGGGGCAACCGTAAACGCAATTGCGGATAGCGCCACTTGAGGGTTTGCGCCAGGTCATGACAGGCCTGCCACTCGTTCTGGCCGAAGCCGTCGATCATTTTCTTCTGTTGGCCATCCTTCATCGGGTTCATCAGCAACTGCGCGGCCTGAACGTCGGCGGCCCAGGTCCGGCTGTCTTGCGCCTTGGCGCGCAGGTTTTCGTAAAAACTCTCCTGATGGCAGCGTTCCATCAAGGCCGCCCACGTCGACGCAGGCTCTGGATGAATACCTTTTTCGTCGTCCCAGCCAAACACCTGCCCGACGCGGTCAAACAGCGGCAGGCTCCATTCGGTATCGCTGAACAGTTGCAGGATGATTCGCTGCCATTCCTGGCGACGATCAAACACTTGTAGCCAAGGCTGCGCCGTATAGTTTTTGAGCAAGGTGAGAAACTCTCGCTCCTTGCCGCCTTCAAGCAATTCCTGCAACGCCTGCCGATAATCCTGCAGCAAACCGCTGGCGAGGGCGTCTCGCTGCCAATCGGTCATTTGAACGTTTTGCCAGGGCGCCAACCAATCGAGGTGCTGGACTGCCCACTTAGCGACCGGATTGCGCAGACCCGGATGATCGAAGCACAGCGCCAGCAACAACTGCTCAAACGCTTGGGCGCATTGCTGTTGTTGTGCCTGCGCCCAACGTTCGGTCAGGTTCTGTTCCGTGAGTCCGTCGATCAATGCCCGCGCCGCTAACGCCTGCGGCGCGACAAGCGGCTCGTGCAATGGCTTAGCATGGAAAGGTGCAAGGTTCAGCGAGCGTAGCGGAGGCGGACTTTCAAGTTTCAAGGGGTGCAGAAAGGGAGGGTTTTCGATGTTCAGCGGTTGAAGGTCGAGCACAGCGGACCACGCCTGTAGGTTGGCGTGATTCGGCTGTTCTGCGCCTTCGGCCATGGCGACGTCGTACTCGGGCGAAGCATTTTCGGCCCGCCATTGGGCAGCTTCCAGCGCATGCTCATAGGCTTCGCGCAAACGCTGGAAACCCTCGGGGTCTTCATCGGGCCGGAAGGTTTTCAGCAGTCGCGCGTAACTGCGCTTGATGGTGCGCGCGTCGGCGTCTTCGGGTAACTGCAGTAATGACCAGCAATCCATGTTGGCGCTCCTTACTGCCAGAGGCCGTTGTCCAGTGAGCTCAATTGCTGCGTCAACTCACTGCGCGCCTCACGAATCCGGCGTTCGTCCTGAGAATCAAGCACGTGCTGAAACTGTTTGGCCCAATGACCGATCTGTTCACGCATCTGCCCCAGGCTTTCCTGATAGAGACGCTCAAGACGTGCGGTCAAAACAGTATTCACCTGCTGATCGCGAGGGTGAATCTTCAACAGTGCCAGGCCCGCGAGCCGCTGCTGAATCTCCTCGGGTGTCAGCACGCCGGGATTGTTCTCGATCACCAGCGAGTGCAGGTCACCTGTCAATGGGACCACCACTTGGGCCTCGAGCAAACCGTTGTTGTCATAGGTGAAGCGCACGTCCAGCGCGACTTCGCCAGCCTTGCGTTTCGGCACTTTGATGTCCAGTTCGCCCAGCGCCACGTTGTCTTTGACCAGGCGGCTTTCGCCCTGATAGATCTTCAGCAGCACATGTTCCTGGTTATCGTGCAGGGTGTAGACGGTCTTGACCCGGCTCACCGGCACGATGCTGTTGCGCTCGATAATCGGCAGGTAATGGCCACTTTCGAATTGCTGGCCGACCTGGGTCGAGGTCTCGATGCCCAACGTGTAGGAACAGACGTCCGTCAGCACCACTTCTTCCAGTGCGGCGGAACGTGCCTTGAGCGCTGCTTGAATGGCCGCGCCATGGGCCACGACTTCGTCCGGGTCGAGGCTGATCGAGGGGAAACGCCCGAACAGCCCGGCGGCCAGTTTGCGCACCAGCGGCATGCGCGTCGTGCCGCCCACCAGCAGGATTTCGTCGAGGTCACTGACGCGAATGCGCGCGTCTCTCAGCGCCCGTTCAATCGGCGTGCGCAGGCGTTCGAGCAACGGTGTGTAGAGGCTGGCCAATTGTTGTTGGGTGATGGTTTGCGTCCATTGCTGGCCATCGACCCTCAGGCTGAATTCGGCGCTGGCGTCTTGACCCAACGCTTTGCGTACGCGCTCGGCTTCACGACGCAGAGGCTGGATGATGCTGGCGCGGTCGGGGAAATGATCAGTGTTGCGATGGTGTTCGAGAAAGTGCTCGAGCAGCACGCTGTCGAAATCCTCGCCACCGAGGAAGTTGTCGCCGGCGCTGGCACGCACTTCCATGACGCCATCGAACAGCTCCAGGATCGACACGTCGAAGGTGCCGCCGCCAAGGTCGAAAACCAGGAACGAGGTTTCCTTGTCCCGTTGGTGCAGCCCGTAAGCCAGGGCGGCGGCGGTCGGCTCGTTGATCAGCTTATCGACCTTCAGGCCGGCCAGCTCACCGGCAATGCGCGTCGCCTTGCGCTGGGCATCGCTGAAGTAGGCCGGCACGCTGATGACGGCTTCGTGCACGGTTTCGCCAAAGGCCCGTTCCACGTCTTCCTTCAGGCTTTTGAGCACCAGCGCCGAAAGCTCCTCGGGACGGAAGGTTCGGTCCCCGAGGCGCACTTCGGTTGCGCTGCCCATGTGGCGCTTGAACAGCGAAGCGGTCTGGCGTGAGTGGGTGTGCAAACGCTCACGGGCGGCCTGGCCCACCAAAACGCGGCCCTGATCATCGAGGCCAACCACACTGGGTGTGAGGAACTGGCCCAGGGCATTGGGCACCAATTCACTGGATTCTCCACGCCAGACGGCGACAAGGCTGTTGGTGGTCCCCAGGTCAATCCCTACGATCATTGCAATGAACTCCCTTTACGGCCTGCAAAAAAACGCAAGGATATTCCCGGAGCAGCGGGCCGGTAAAGGAAAGTAGTGGCATTGAGCTATTATTTTCGACGGAGCGTGTTCCAGCCCTCAGACGTCGAACACAAGCGCGTTGGTCAAGTCACCCATTGGCTTCTGTCCGCTGGCAATCATCGCCTGGTCGCGCTGCTTGAGTCCGTCGAGTTGCTCAAGCCCGAACACCCGTGTGATCAGCCGCAGAATCGATGCCGTGTCGTAGACGGTGTGATCCACCGTGCCCTTGCGCGCAAACGGCGAAACCACCAGGGCCGGCACCCGTGAGCCCGGTCCCCAGCGATCGCCTTTTGGCGGTGCTACGTGGTCCCACCAGCCGCCGTTCTCATCGACAGTGACCACGACCACCATGTTTTTCCACTGCGGGCTTTCGCGCAGCACTTTCAGGGCGCGGACGATGTGCCGGTCGCCGGACGCTACATCGGCGTAACCGGCGTGCATGTTCAGGTTGCCCTGGGGTTTGTAGAAACTCACCGCCGGGAGTTTGCCGGCCTCGGCATCGGCGAAGAACAGGTTGGTGCTCGACTCATCGCCCAAGCCTGCGTCCCGCAGCCGTTTGCTGCGCTCGGCAGGGTTCTCGGGCCCTTGCTGTTTGAAGTAGTTGAACGGCTGATGGTGATACTGGAAGTTGGGGATTTTCGGAATGCCGCCAGAATCCTTGTACTGATCCAGCGTCGCTTGCCAGGCCCCGGCGTACCAGGCCCAGTCAACGTTCTTCTTCGAGAGCTTGTCGCCGATGTGCTCGTGGGTCTGCGGGACCAGCACGTTCGGCAGGTCAGGCTTGGCATACGCCGGGCGCTGCGGGTCACGAATCCAGGTCGGCCAGTAGGGCGGCGCGAGTGTGTTGACGCCATAGCCGTCCGGCGTCAGTGCGCTGGGGCCGAATTGCGGTGGGCCGGTCATGGCGCTGGCGGGGGATTTCTCCAGCGGTTTGAGGCGCGGATCCAGCGGATCATCGCTTTGCAGCGTCGCGATCTGCGCCTTGGCCACGGAGTTGGCTGCGTCAGGATAGAACGGCGCAGTGGCGCTGATCAGGTACTGGTGGTTGAGAAACGAGCCACCGAAGGCGCCCTGGAAAAAGTTATCGCAGAGAACGAACTCCCGGGCAACGTCCCACAAGCGCAGGGAATATCGACTCTGGGCGTAATGGCCCATGGTCAATCCGCCGGAGTCGGCCCACGCGACGAAACTGTCATTCTTGCCGCCGTTGATTTGCATCTGGTTCTGATAGAACACGTGCCACAGGTCGCGCGTCACCAGCCCAAACGGCAAATCTTCAGCGTTGGGGCCCTTGAGCGCAAATGGCGCGTTTGGCAGGTGCTCCTGAAACTGGGTTTCGCTGGGGTAAGTCACACCATCGAGGGTTTGCGGGCCAATCTGCAGCACGCCGCCCCACGCCGGTGGCAGCGCCTGCAACAGACTGCCATCGCGATCACGTTGTTGATACTCGGCAGGCTTGAGCGCCGACAGCGGCTTTTCAACCCCTGGGAAGTCGCCGAACAGGTTATTGAAGCTGCGGTTCTCGGCGTAGATCACCACCACGGTTTTCACCTGGTCATGCAGGGCCTTGTCCATTTGCGCGGGGGACAAAGGATGCTCGCCCGGTTTGCCCGAGTCGTCGCTCTGACTGCCGCAGGCACTTAAAGTGGCACCGACGCCAAGCACCGCAACACCGCCGAGAAAGCGACGGCGACTGGTGTCTGCAGGGTGATCGTCGTCAGGGGCGGGGGTGTTGCTTGGGTCTTTGTCGTCGTTCATGCCGAATTCCTTTTTGCCCAGATTGTTGCAATATGTTTCGGCGGGACGCTAGCAGCGGGATGTGACAGAAGGGTGACGACCCTGAATACGAGCGAATTGCAAATGTGGGAGCGAGCCTGCTCGCGATGGCGTCGTTACAGTCAATATTGATGTCGACTGGAACATCGCTATCGCGAGCAGGCTCGCTCCCACAGTGTTTTATGGTGTCCTTGAAACGGTTACGGCATCACCGGTGCCGTGTACGTCAGCGTTGTCCCCAGCGCCCACAGCAGGAACAGCACCAGCGGCGTGTGCACCAGCAACTGCACGAACGAAAAGCCGATCAAGTCCCGCGCCTTCAACCCGAGCACGCCCAGCAGCGGCAGCATGTAGAACGGGTTGATCAGGTTCGGCAGGGCTTCGGCGGCGTTGTAGATCTGCACGGCCCAGCCCAGGTGGTAGTTCAAGTCAGTGGCCACTTGCATGACGTACGGCGCTTCGATGATCCACTTGCCGCCGCCGGACGGGATGAAGAAACCGAGAATCGCCGAGTACACGCCCATCAGCAGTGCATACGTATCGTGGGACGCGATGCTGACGAAGAACGTCGAGATGTGGTGGGCCAGGGTCTGTGCGTCGGTGCCTTTGACGGTGGTCATCAGCGCGGCGATCGAGCCATACAACGGAAACTGGATCAGCACGCCAGTGGTGGTCGGCACCGCACGGGCCACGGCATCGAGGAAGCTGCGCGGACGCCAGTGCAGCAAGGCGCCGAGCATGATGAACAGGAAGTTGTAAGTGTTCAGGCCCGAGATCGCGCTGATCGCAGGTTTGGTCGAAAACTCGTGGAACAACCATCCTGCTGCCAGCAGCACCAGCACAATGATCAGCAGCGGGCTGTGTTCCAGCCATTCGCCGGGGCGGGTGCGCGGTTGCAGCGGTGGCAGGTTGAAACTCGGGTCGATGCCGCAGGCTTGGGCGTCACGGGCCGTGTTCGGCCCCGGTGCGGTGGCATAGGCAATGATCAGCGAGACCACGATCAACGCCAGCAACATCACGCCGGACTGCCAGAGAAAAATCGTTTGGGTAAAGGGAATGACGCCGGTGATCGACAGAATCGACGGCGGCAGACTGGCCGGGTTGGCCTGCAATTGCGCCGCGGAGGACGACAGACCCAAGGCCCACACAGCGCCAAGCCCCAGATAGGCGGCGGCACCAGCGGCGCGGTAATCCATTTTCAGGTCGACACGGCGGGCGAGGGCACGCACCAGCAGACCGCCGAACACCAATGACAACCCCCAGTTCAGCAAGGACGCGACCATGGAAATCAGCGCGACCCAGGCCACGGCCGAACGGCCGTTTTTCGGGATGCGCGCCAAACGGTCAATGAGCTTCACTGCGGGAGGCGAGCTGGCGACCACATAACCGCCGATCACCACGAACGCCATCTGCATGGTGAACGGGATCAGGCTCCAGAAACCGTCACCGAAAGCCATCGCCGCATCAGTGGGTTTGGCGCCCATGACCATCGTTGCCACGGCGACAATGATCACCGCCAGAGCCGCAAATACCCAGGAATCGGGGAACCAGCGTTCGGCAAAACTTGAACAGCGCAGGGCAAAGCGGGCGGAGCGGGTATCTTCGATATCAGCGGCCACGGGACTACCTCGAATTTTTTGTGTTTATTGTGGTCCGCGGGGGGCTTTAAAAAGACACTTCAAAGGCCCGTCTGGACAGGTGCCAACAGTAAATCAATCAGTCATTTTTTGTGACGAAGTTTAGCCAGTCTGAGACTTTGGTCTAACGGGTTGTCCGTGGGCGCATTTGCGTAGACCATGAGCGCCTTGGTTTTTGCCTGTGCCAGAGTTCTTTTCATGACTGCCAACACCGATGCGCGCCCGGCGCCGTTTTCCCGCTCGGACTACAAGACCCTCGGCCTTGCGGCCCTTGGCGGTGCGCTGGAAATCTATGACTTCATCATTTTCGTATTTTTTGCGCTGACCCTCAGCCAGCTGTTCTTCCCGCCGCAAATGCCCGAGTGGCTACGTTTGCTGCAAAGCTTCGGCATCTTCGTCACCGGCTATCTGGCGCGTCCATTGGGAGGAATCCTGATGGCGCACTTCGCCGACCGATTGGGGCGCAAGAAGGTGTTCAGCCTGAGCATCTTGATGATGGCGCTGCCGTGCCTGTTGATCGGGATCATGCCGACTTACGCTCAGATCGGTTATTTCGCACCGCTGCTGCTGTTGGTCTTGCGGGTTCTGCAAGGCGCGGCGGTGGGCGGTGAAGTGCCGAGCGCCTGGGTGTTCGTTGCCGAGCACGCACCGGCCGGGCATCGCGGATATGCCTTGGGCTTTCTACAGGCCGGGCTGACCTTCGGCTACTTGATCGGCGCCCTGACGGCGACCTTTCTGGCGCAGGCCTTCACCCCGGCAGAAATCCTTGATTACGCCTGGCGCTACCCGTTTCTGTTGGGCGGCGTGTTTGGTGTGATTGGTGTCTGGCTGCGTCGCTGGCTCAGTGAAACCCCGGTGTTCATGGCCATGGAGGCCCAGCGCGATGCGGCGGTCGAACTGCCGCTGCGCACGGTCTTGCGTGAACATCGCCTGGCGATGTTGCCGGCCATGATCCTCACCTGCGTACTGACATCGGCGGTGGTGGTGTTCGTGGTCATTACCCCGACCATGATGCAGAAAACCTTCGGCATGACCGCCAGCCACACCTTCGCCTTGAGTGCCTTGGGCATTGTTTTCCTGAACATCGGCTGCGTCCTCGCCGGGCTGCTGGTCGATCGCATCGGCGCCTGGCGCACCGTCATGCTCTATAGCCTGCTGCTGCCGCTGGGCATTGGTGTGCTCTATACGTGCCTGATCATTGGTGGCAACTGGATCGGCTTGGCGTACGCCATTGCGGGCCTTGGTTGCGGGGTTGTCGGGGCGGTGCCGTCGGTGATGGTCAGCCTGTTTCCGGCACGGATCCGCGTTTCGGGAATTTCCTTCACCTACAACATTGCCTACGCGGCGTGGGCGAGTATCACACCGCTGTTGCTGATCGGTCTGATGCCATGGAGCCCTTGGATCTGCGTGATCTTCTGTGCAGTGATGGGCGCGGTGGGCGTGAGCAGCGCGGCGTATTTCGGCACCCGGATGCCACGAGTCGAGCGCTGTCCGGCCGCTGGCACGATATGAATAAAGGGTTGGGTGTCGTGTCGATGCCGGAACTATTTTTGTAGGACAAGACTGAAACACTCTTCAGAAAATACCCATAAGGCCGATGGCTAGGCTGCATACCGCTTTCTATCCCTGTCCATCGGTACTTTCCCATGTTCAACAAACGCTTAAAGCAGGAGCTGTCGGCTCTTCGCGAGGAACTCTCCAGCCTTCAGCAAGTGAGGGACAGTCTGGAAAGCGAGATGCTGGTCTTGACCCTTGATGCCGAAGGGCGCATTCATTCGGTGAACCAGAACTTCATCGACGAGATGCTCTACAAGAGCAACGACCTGATCGGGCGGCACATCGAGGACATCGTTCCGGCTCATGTGAAATCCGATGAATTCCATCACCGCTTCAAGTCCGCACTCAACCGTGGTGAGCATTTTGCCGGCACCGTGCGTTTGCTGCGGGGTAATGGCCAGGAAGCGTGGCTGCGTTCGATTGCGCAACCCGTGCGGTCTTCGAACGGCAAGATCAAGTGTTTCTCGATTTACTCCAGCGACCTGACCCGCACCATCGAGGCGTCCCGCGAACATGAGAACCTGATCGGCGCTCTGGTGCGTTCCACGGCGGTGATCGAGTTCGACCTCAATGGCAACGTGCTGATGGCCAACGAGCGATTCCTCAGCGGCATGGGTTACAGCCTGGCGCAGATCAAAGGCAAACATCACCGCATGTTCTGCGAGCCTGAGGACTACAACAGCGCTGAGTATCAGAATTTCTGGCGTCGCTTGAACGCGGGTGAGTTCGTTGCCGAGCGCTTCAAGCGTGTGGACAGCCACGGTCGGGTGGTCTGGCTGGAGGCGTCCTACAACCCGGTGTTGGACGCCAACAACAAGCTCTACAAAGTGGTGAAGTTTGCCACCGTGATAACCGATCAAGTCAATCAGGAACAGGCGGTCGCCGAAGCGGCCAACATCGCCTATAGCACCTCGCAGCAAACCGACCAAAGCGCCCAGCGCGGCACGACGGTGGTGACGCAGGCGGTGAATGTGATGCGCGACCTGGCCAAGCACATGCAAACCGCCGGCGAAGGCATCGAAGCACTGAACGAGCAATCGCTGGTCATCGGCACCATCGTCAAAACCATCAGCGGCATTGCCGAACAAACCAACCTGCTGGCGCTTAACGCGGCCATCGAAGCGGCCCGTGCCGGTGAACAGGGGCGGGGTTTTGCCGTGGTTGCGGACGAAGTCCGGCAACTGGCTTCGCGCACCAGCCAGGCCACCGATGAAATCGTCGGCGTGGTGCGCCAGAACCAGGACATGGCGCGCAATGCCGTGGCCCTGATGACCGACGGCCAACTCCAGGCCGAACAAGGTCTGGCGCTGGCAGCGGAGGCTGGCACAGTGATCGTCGAGATTCAGGACGGTGCGCAGAAAGTGGTGAACGCGGTCGGACAGTTTGCCAATCAGCTGGCGACTTGATGCCTGCCCTCCTGGTGGAAATCGCTACAATCGGCGTTTTCCCCAGGAGCAGCCCTCATGAGCGTTTCTCACCGCCGTCCGGTTCCCTTGTCCAAGGCTTATCGCCTGCTCAATCACGGGCCGACCGTGCTGGTCAGTGCGGCGCATGATGACCAACGCAATATCATGGCCGCCGCCTGGGCCATGCCACTGGATTTCGAACCGCCAAAAATTGCCGTGGTGCTGGATAAATCCACCTGGACCCGGCAACTGCTGGAAGCCTCGGGAACATTCGTATTGAACGTTCCCTGCGCTGCTCAGGCCGACATCGTGCAGACCGTCGGCTCGACATCGGGCCTGGAACTGACCCAAAGCCAGGGCCAGGACAAGTTCCAAACCTATGGCCTGCAGACGTTCAACGGTGAGCTGATCGACGCACCCTTGCTTGAAGGCTGTGTTGCATGGCTGGAATGCCGGCTGCTGCCAGAGCCTGACAACCATCAGCAGTACGATCTATTCCTGGCCGAAGTGATTGCCGCACAGGCTGATGAGCGGGTGTTCAGCGAGGGCCGTTGGCACTTCGAAGGGCACGATGCCTTGCGCACCTTGCACCACGTCGCGGGCGGGCATTTCTTGACGATCGGCGATCCGGTGGACGGCAAGACTTTAAAGGCTTAAGCCCGGGGCCTTACAAACGAATGTGATTTTTCGGATGGCTGCGTGTCGGGCGGGTCATCAGAAAGTCGTGCAACAATGACACCGATGCCGAGAACACCAGGGTCATGGCGCAATACAGGGCCGTGGTCAGCCAATGGTTCAGCGAGATCGGCGCCTCGTCCATGAACGGGGCGATCATCAGAAACCCGACGATCGCCCCCAGCCCTGTGCGCAGCAGCGTCAGGAAACTGGTCCCGACTTCCGCCGTGACCTTGTAGATCGTCTCGAACCGGTCGCGCATGCGGTCGCTTTTCAACCGATGGATTTTCTTGTGGATGCACACCGCGACATAGATCGTCAGCAGGCATCCACCATGATTGAGAATAGGGGCGCTGGCCAGCAATGACTGGAGAATGGCTTGCAGTTCGGCCTGATTGGTCGAGTTGATCAACAGGGGCACCGCGCCAAGAATGAAGCCCACGATCAGCTCTGTTTTAAAGCGTCTCAAAAACACACCGGAATCTTTGCGCGAATTGCTCTTCCAACGGTTGCTCATCAAATGTAACGCCTTGGTGGTTGTGAAAAAGTGGAGGGGCGCAGAGGCCTTTGGCAGTCAGACCGATGGGTCAAACTGTGACGTCTGCGCTCCGTGAAACACTTTAAAACAACCGCTGAAACACTTATGTATGAAGCTTCCGAACGTGTTGGAAGGCATTTCCTACCGTGCTGTGGTCTGCGGGCTTTACACCCATACATCGTTCTGAGCGGTGCGTTCGCCACCTTCGCTGCCGGTGTTCAACACACCTTTGGGCTCGATCAACAGCAACTTTACTTCCTGTGTGGCAGAGGGTTTGTGCTCGACTCCCTTTGGCACCACATACATTTCGCCTGCATTCACCAGAACGTGGCCATCGCGAAAATCGATGCGCAGTTGCCCATCGAGAACGATGAAGGTTTCGTCGGTATCCAGGTGATCGTGCCAGATGAAATCCCCCAGCAGTTTCACCACTTTGAACTGGTAGTCGTTCATTTCGGCAATGACTCGCGGCGACCAGTGCGCGTCGATCCGGGCGATTTTTTCAGCGAAGTTCAGGCTGTGGTAAGCGTTCATGAAGCAGGCCTCGTGGTTGATCGTGAACCCACGTTAACCAGCCCGTCGGCAGGCTTCTTGTACGATTGTGCGTGGCTTTGCGCGTGGCTCAGCGGCGATGCATCTTCATCCAGCGTGCGGGCGAGAGGCCGTATGTCTTGCTGAATTGCCGGGTCATGTGGCTCTGATCGTTGAAGCCGGCGATCAGCGCGGCGCTGACCAGTGACTGGCCCTGGATCAGCAGCGAGCGGACCAGGTCCAGGCGACGCATGGTCAGATAGCGATAAGGGCTGGTGCCGAACAACAGGCGAAAATCGCGCGACAGGCTCCAGCGGTCACGACCGCTGTGTCGTGCCAGTTCCTCCAGGGTTACGGTGCGATCCAGTGCGCTGTGGATGAACGCCCGCGCGCGCTCCGCGGCCACGTAGTCGAAGCTCTGGCGTGGGGAGGAGGTCGCTCCCGAAACGCTGTTCAAGGCCTGCGCCAGATCGAACAACGCGTCCTGTTCCTCCAGAGGATCGAGAGGGCAATCGAGGCTGCGCAGCAATACGTCAGTGGCGGCGAACAGGCGCGGGTCGGTCGACAATCCGGTCTTGATGAAGGGCAGCGGCTTACCGCCGAGGATCTGCTGAATCAGCGCCGGTTCGATGTACATCATCTGGTATTTGAATCCGGCCTCGGTGCCCGCCTCGCCATCGTGGGCTTCGTCCGGGTGCAGCACCAACGTTCCGCCCGGCAGACTGTGGCGCCAGGCGCCACGGTACTGAAAGCTCTGCACGCCGGCCAGGGTGCGGCCAATCGCATAGGTGTCGTGGCGGTGAAGGTCGTAACCGTGGCCCGCAAAAAACGCCTCGAAACGCTGAACCCCGCCAACGTCGGGCGCGCGGTGGAACCAATCAATGGGCGGGGTGTGCCAGGTCATGGAAGTGATGTCTTGAACTCAGTTGAGAATACGGTAACCCAGTGACCCGCTACCTGTCTGGAGGCGCCGGCAAAAGTTGTTCACCTCGCCATTAGCTGACGGTTGCTATCGGCTGTTCGGCGCGCATCGCTGGCCGATGGTTGAGGGTTTCGGGCATGGCCAGGAGCAGCAACGCAAAGGCTGTCGCCGCGATCCCGGCCAGGGTCAGGAACGCCGCGTCATACCCCGCTTGCTGAACCACTAATCCGGCGAGGCCGTTGCTCAAGGCCGCTCCCAGGCCAAACACGGTCGACAGGGCACCGAGGCTGACATTGAAACGTCCGGTGCCTCGGGTCAAGTCTTTGACCACCACCGGAAACAACGCCCCGAACACACCCGCGCCGACGCCATCCAGCAACTGCACCGCCACCAGCCAGTACGGATCATCCGACAGCAGATACAGCACCGCGCGCAATGGCAGGATCAGGAAACCGGCCAGCAGCAACGGTTTGCGTCCCCACACATCCGCTTTCCACCCCACCAGTAACGCCACCGGCACCATCACCAGTTGCGCCGCGACAATGCAGGCCGAAGTCAACGGCGTGGCCATCTGCAAATTCACCAAGGACAGCTTCTGACTGACAAGCGGCAACATCGCCGCATTCGCCAAATGGAACAAGCCGCAACAGATGGCGAACACCAGCAGCGGCCGGTTGTGCAGCAAGACACTCAAGCCTGACGGGTTTATGTCGTGGGAGGGGCCGTCGGGATCAAAGCCTCGTGCCACGTCGTGATCAATGGCGTGCGGGGAAATAAAACTGATGGCAATCACGCTGGCCAACGCCATCAGCGCCATCAGGTAAAACACCGCCACCGGGCCAAAGAGGTAGGCAAAACCACCGGCCAGCAACGCCGCAATAGCATTGCCTGCATGATTGAAGGTTTCGTTGCGCCCGGTTCGACGGGTAAAGGCCCCAGGTCCGGTGATCCCCAGGGAAATCGCCGCAATCGCTGGCGCAAATACCGACGCCGCTACGGCACTGAGCGCCTGGGTCATGGCCACCAGCGTGAACGAAGTAATGAACGGCAACAGCAGGCAACTCGCAGTGACCAACAGAGCCGCGACAACGATCACGCCGCGTTTGCGATGCGTTCTGTCGATCAGTGCGCCGGCCGGCGTTTGCGTCAACAGCGCCGCAATCCCCGCCAGCGTCATCACCAGCCCGATACTGGCCGGCTCCCAGTGATGCACCGCCAGCAAATAAATCGCCAGGTACGGCCCTAATCCATCACGCACGTCGGCGAGAAAGAAATTGAGCCCGTCCAGTGAGAGGGCGTTGCGACGGTCGGAGTGAACGTTCAAGGGCGGCCTCTTCGTGACGGGAGCGCAGGTGCAGAGTGCGTATTAGCACTGACTCATCGAGACGGACCGAAGTTTCAGTCTTTAACTCATCCGGTCGGCCGTGTTATGAAACAGCACATTCACAAAGGGGGCCAGGCAATGAGCAAGCTGCGGGTAGGGGTTATTTTTGGTGGTCGTTCGGCTGAGCATGAAGTGTCTCTGCAATCGGCGAAAAATATTGTCGATGCGCTGGACCGGTCACGCTTCGAACCGGTGCTGATCGGTATCGACAAACAAGGCCACTGGCACCTCAACGACCCTTCGAACTTCCTGCTCAACCAGGAAAATCCGGCCCTGATTGCACTCAACCAGTCCAACCGCGAACTGGCCGTGGTGCCGGGCAAGGCCAGTCAACAGTTGGTGGAAACGTCCGGTCAGGAACTGCTGGGCCACGTCGATGTGATCTTCCCGATCGTGCACGGCACGCTGGGGGAAGACGGTTGCCTGCAAGGCTTGCTGCGCATGGCTGATCTGCCGTTTGTCGGCTCCGACGTGTTGGGCTCCGCGGTTTGCATGGACAAGGACTTCAGCAAGCGTCTGTTGCGAGATGCTGGCTTGGCGGTCACGCCGTTCGTGACCCTGACCCGCGCCAGTGCGGCGCGCACCAGCTTCGCCGAGGTCCAGGGCAAGCTTGGCCTGCCGCTGTTCGTCAAACCAGCGAATCAGGGTTCTTCTGTGGGTGTCAGCAAGGTCAACGACGAAGCCGAGTACACGGCGGCCGTGGAACTGGCGTTGGGTTTCGATGAAAAAGTGTTGATCGAGTCCGCCGTCAGTGGCCGCGAGATTGAATGCGCGGTGCTCGGCAACGAAGACGCCATCGCCAGCGGTTGCGGCGAGATCGTGGTGCGCAGTGGCTTCTATTCTTACGACAGTAAATACATCGACGCTCAAGCGGCACAAGTGGTGGTGCCGGCTGATATCAGCAGCGAAGCCAGTGAGCGCATCCGTGCCTTGGCCGTCGAAGCGTTTCAGGTGCTGGGCTGTTCCGGGCTGGCGCGGGTCGATGTATTCCTGACCGACAGCGGCGAAGTGTTGATCAACGAGATCAACTCATTGCCCGGCTTCACCCGCATCAGCATGTATCCCAAGCTCTGGCAGGCCACTGGCATGACCTACAGCGAACTGGTGAGCCGCTTGATCGATCTGGCGCTGGAGAAGCACAAGGCGCGGCAGACGTTGAAGATCACTCGTTGAGCGGACTCAATATAGAAAAGGCTTACCCTTCGGTAAGCCTTTTCTGTGTAGGACTCAATCCCCCAACGCCTCCCCCTCACGCCGAGGATCGGCCCCGCCCGCCAGCGAAGCCTTCCCCTGTGCATCCTTGACCCGAACAATCGCCTGGGTGCCGCTGGTCATGTCGATCTCGCTCACGCTGTGCCCTTTGTCCTTCAGGGCCTGAATCAAGCTGGCGCTGAATTGCCCCTCTTCCAGCTCCGTCGGGCCGTTGCGGCTGCCGAAGTTTGGCAGGTTGATCGCCGCTTGTGGGTCGAGGTTCCAGTCGAGCAGGCCGATGGTGGATTTGGCCACGTATTCGATGATCTGCGAGCCGCCAGGGGAGCCGAGTGTGGCGAGGAATTCGCCGCTCTGGCGGTCGAAGATCAGCGTGGGTGCCATCGATGAACGCGGGCGTTTGCCAGGCTCGACGCGGTTGGCGACTTTCTGGCCGTTCTCTTCGGGGATGAACGAAAAGTCGGTCATCTGGTTGTTGAGCATGAAGCCCTGAACCATCAGGTGCGAGCCGAACGCGGACTCCACGGTGGTGGTCATCGACACCGCCCCCCCTTCGTCATCGACAGCGACCACTTGCGAAGTGGAGATGCGCAGTGGCGAACGGTCCGGTGCGTAGGCGACCTGGATGCCCGGCGGCGTGCCGGGTTTGGCCGTGCCGATGCTGCGATCGCCGATCAGGGCCGCGCGGCTGGCCAGGTAGGTCGGGTCGACCAGGCCTTTGACGGGAACCGGCACAAAGTCGCTGTCGGCCACATAGAGCGCGCGGTCGGCGTAGGCTAGACGTTCGGCTTCGGAGATCAGGTGCACGGCTTCAGGTGCAGGTTCGATGCCCGCAGGCCGGGTGGTCTTAAGCGGTTTGAGCGGCGGGAGGGCGAACCGTTGGTCGCGGGTTTCCAGCGCCTGGAGCGTGCCGAGGATCTGCGCCACGGCAATCCCGCCCGACGACGGTGGTGGCATGCCGCAAACCTGCCAGCGCTTATAGTCGGTACACAGCGGCGCGCGCTCCTTGGCCTTATAGCCTTGGAGATCGTTCAGCGACAGGCTGCCGGGGTTGTTGTGGCCTTGAACCTTGGCGACGATCTCCTGGGCGACCGGTCCTTTATAGAACGCATTCGGCCCCTCTTGGGCAATGCGTTTCAACACCGCGGCCAATGCCGGGTTTTTCAGTGGCGTGCCGACGGCTTTCGGGCTGCCGTCGGCATTCATGAAGTACGCCAGCATGTCTGGTGAACGTCGAATCGACGTGTCTGAGGCGATCAGCTGATGCAGGCGCGGCGAGATGGCGAAGCCTTGCTCCGCCAGTTTGATGGCCGGCTCGAACAGCCTTGCCCAAGGCAGGCGCCCGTGTTTCTGGTGGGCCAGCTCAAGCGCCCGCAACACGCCGGGTGTCCCCACCGAACGGCCACCGATCTGCGCCTGGGTGAACGGCATCGGCGTGCCGTCCGCTTGCAGGAACAGTTTCTCGGTGGCGCCGGCCGGCGCCGTTTCGCGGCCGTCGTACGTGCGCACATTCTTGCCATCCCACAAGACAATCAACGCGCCGCCACCGATCCCCGACGATTGGGGTTCCACCAGCGTCAGCACCGCTTGCATCGCAATCGCGGCATCGATCGCCGAACCACCCTGACTCAGCATCTCTCGCCCGGCTTCGGCCGCCAGCGGATTGGCCGCAGCCGCCATGTGTTTCGAGGCGTGGCGGGTTTGCAGGTCGGTGCGATAACCGGAGGCGACTTCCGGTGCGAGCGGTAAGGTCGAGGTGGTGGTGGAGGTCGAGGCAACGTTGCACGCGGCAAGGGTCAGTGCGGTGACGATCAGCGAAAAAGCTGACAGCCGATAGCGGCTCAAGTGGAAGGCTGAGAACACGTTGGGCACTCCGTCCGTGGGAAAAGATCAGTGGACTTTATCGGCCGACAGGGTCGCGTGCAAACCATGGACTACGGCAAAGACGCTTTTGCCCTTCATGAATCGACGGATTTTCTGTAGGGTCGAGGGCAACAGACTGGCCAGAAAATCAACAAGAGGCAGACATGCAGACCGAGTTTCCCACCCAGCCAAGTTACCGCACCCAACGTGAGCAATTCCTCGCGGCAGCGACCGCGGCCGGCGCGACGTTGACCGAGTATCCGCATCCGCTCAAAGGGCCTTTTGGCGAGCCTCTGAGCACCGACGTCGCGGTATTGGGCGATCCCGGCGCCAAGCGACTGCTGATCGCCCTGAGCGGCACCCATGGCGTCGAAGGCTTCTATGGCTCGGGATGTCAGATCAAGTGGATGCAGGAGCTGGGCAAGCGTTCACTGCCCGCCGATGTCGCGGTGGTGATGATCCATCTGATCAACCCCTGGGGCACCGCGTGGCTGCGTCGGGTCAATGAAGACAACATCGACCTGAACCGCAATCACCTGAACTTTACCCGGCCACTGCCGGACAATCGGGCTTATGCCACTCTGCATGAAATCTATGCCGTCGCTGAGCTGCGAGGCCCCGAGCGGGACCGCGCCGACGCCTTGCTCGATGCTCAGATTCGCCAACACGGCTGGCCGGCGGTCATGTCGATTGTCGAGGGCGGCCAGCACAGTC
Source organism: Pseudomonas sp. fls2-241-R2A-110 (assembly GCF_030209165.1). Lineage (NCBI taxonomy): Bacteria > Pseudomonadati > Pseudomonadota > Gammaproteobacteria > Pseudomonadales > Pseudomonadaceae > Pseudomonas > Pseudomonas sp. fls2-241-R2A-110. The sequence goes on from NZ_JARVSN010000031.1 coordinate 30,411, forward strand.
ATCCCGATGGTCTGTTTTATGGCGGGCTGGCGCCGAGCTGGTCGAACCGCACGTTGCACCAAATCATGCAAAAACACATTGCCCATGCCGAGGTCGCGATGTGTTTCGACTTGCACACGGGTGCGGGCGAGTACGGTCATCCGATGTTGCTGACGATCACCGAGGCCGCTTATCCGGCGCTGCGCGATGCTCAGGCCATTTACGGCCCATGGCTCTACACGTTGCTGACCGGCGCTGACACGTTGAGCGAAACCGGTGTGGCGGCAACGGCGACGGGCTACACCTCGCGGGCATTGATCAATGCGTTGCCTCAGGTGCGGTTGATGCCGTTTGTGATTGAGTGCGGGACATATCCCGGGGCGGAGGTTCATCGTCATTTGCGCGATGACCACTGGCTGCACCTGCACGGTAACCCGAGCGATGCCGTGGGGCGTGAGATCAAACTGAATCTGCTGGAGCAGTTCTATCCCGCCGACACAGACTGGCAGGCGATGGTCTGGCTGCGCACCTGGCAGATCTGGGAGCGGGCGCTGTCGGCGTTGCCGGGGATTGGCTCCTGACGCAGTGTCAGGGGCACTTTTCTCGAGGCATAAAAAAACGGCCTACCTTTCGGTAAGCCGTTTTTAGTACTTGGTGGCTACACAGGGACTTGAACCCCGGACCCCAGCATTATGAATGCTATGCTCTAACCAACTGAGCTATGTAGCCAAGTGGCGCGCATTATTCACCGGTAATGCAGATGCGTCAAGCGTAAATCTAAAATATTTCTCTACGCTTTCAACCGCTTATCCACCTGAGCCGAAAAATCGGGTCGGGGGAGGGCGTCAACTGAGCTGAAATCTCCCGGTATTGGCACTCAAGGCCTTGCTGCCCTGGCTCAAGGTGTCGGCCGCCAGGTTCACCGCCCGCGCGCCTTCAAGCAACCGGACCGCCGCTTGATCGACCTGTTGAATGTTGCCGCTGACTTCGTCGGCGGTACTGGCTTGCTCTTCCACCGCCGTGGCGATCTGCGCCAGCGTGTCGGTAACGCCTTGCACGGCAAGGGCAATTTCCCCGAGGCGTTCGCCCAGGCCCGTCACCGATTTGGCATCACTTTGCGCCTGAGTGCATGCCGCTTCCATCAGGCTTACCGCCTCATTCACGGTGTTGCGCAGACTGTCGACGGTGCCGGCGATTTGCGCGGTAGAGGATTGAGTGCGCTGCGACAGGCTGCGCACTTCGTCGGCCACCACGGCGAACCCGCGACCTTGCTCACCGGCACGGGCCGCTTCGATGGCGGCATTGAGCGCCAACAGGTTGGTTTGTTCGGCCACGCCGCGAATGGTGTCGACCACCAATTGAATCTGCTGGCCTTGTTCGCTGACCCGGCCCAGCGCGGCGGCCGTGTCATTCAAGCGCTGGTTGAGCTGCTGAATACTCGCGGTGGTGCGCTGGCTGTCACGACTGCTGTCGGCGGCGATGCGCTGCGTGTGTTGCGCGCTGCCGGACGCCTGTTCACAACTCTGCGCGACCCCTTGTGAGGTGGCCGCCAGTTGTGTGGCGGCGGCGGCGATCTGGCTGATCTGCAATTGCTGCGCTTCCACTTCGCCAAGGGCGCCGCTGGAGTGATGGTTGAGGGTGCGCACCGCGTTGCTGACCTGCAAGGTTTCGTGATCGACCCCCAGCAAACTGTTGCGCAACTGCACCACGGCGACATTCAGGGCGGTGCTGATGGCTGCCAGCTCGTCACGTCCTTGCACCGGCACTTGCAGGCTCAGGTTACCGTCGCGCAATGCTTCGGCCAACAGCGTGATGCCGCTGGCGCTGCGTCGGATCGAGGCCTGCAAGCAGATGAACAAGTACAGTGCCGCCAAGAGCAGGCAACCAAAAATCGTCGCCACCAGAATGAACTGGCTGATCGCTGAGCCATGGTAGTAATCCAGACGTTGATCAAGCGATACCAACGACTGCTGGCGCAGCGCGGCGAGGTCGGAGAGCAGGGCGTCTAGGCTGTGTTCGAAGTCGTCGGGCTTGAGGGTGATGCTGCCGCCGAAGACGCCGTCATCGAGGACTTTGAGGCTTGCGTCCAGATGCTTGAGGCTGTCGTGGTATTGCCCGGCCCAACTTTGCAAGGCGCTGGGCAGGCGGGCTTCCAGGAGGGCGGCGGTTTTCACCAGCTGTTCGCGGGCATCGCCAATGCGGCTGCGCAAATCGCGCAATTGCAGACGGCTTTGCAGGGTGAACTGCCCGGAAACGACCGACGCCTGCCCGACGCTGGCCAGGCGACCGACCCGTTCGATCAGGTCAGGCGCGTGCTGCGTCGAGATTTGCGTCAGCAAGTAGGTTTCCAGCCACGGTGCCAGTGTCAGGCGGTTATCCATGGCAATCTGCTCGCGCAATGCTTGCAGCGCAGTCAAGGCATTGGTGAAGCGATCGTAGCCATCGGGCCACCAACCGACGCTGCTCAGGCTTTTCGAGTCCAGACCATTGAGGGCGTTTTGCAGGGCTTGGTAACGGGCCAGGGTTTCGCTCTCGGCGCCTTCGGTTTTCAGTGCATTACCGAGGTCCGTGGTCGCTTGGGCGACAGCGGGTTGTACCGCCTCAAATGCGGCCATCGCCGCCAGGGTCGCCGGTGTCGGCTGGCGATTGGTTTCTGTCGCGCGCCAACGGGCTGCGCGGTCACGCTGGGCGGCGAGCAGGTTATCGAGCGCATCGAGGGCAAGCAGTTGATGAACCCCGGCGCGTTCGCCAGAGATCAGGTTCAGTTTGGCGCGATAGTCCTGGCCAATCATCAACAGGCTGCCCGCCAGCGGCAGGATAAACAGCAGGAACAACAGCTGAAATTTGCGTGCGAAGCCAAAACGCCCCAGCAACCCGATCCCCGGTGATAAAAAAGACATGCCCCATGACTCCTCTGAACACCACGCACCAATGGCGTGCGCCGAGATCGTTGCGACCGCGACGTGTGCCCTTTTTAAAGGCCTCGAAAGTTCACCCTTGTCAGCTCTGTAGGCTGATTCTGTGGTGAAACTTCCCATTCTCGGTCCCCTTTGTAAGGGGCCGCGTTGAAGCGGATTAACAAGGCAAGATTCAGACCATGGCGTTGCGCTATCACCTTTTTAGCGATGGACGCCGAGGTCGTTAGCAGGCTAAGGGGATGGCGCTGCTGCACTGAAAAATGGCACATTGATGCACCTGCCCCTGTGCACCCATCCGCTGTACGGAAATTCTCATGGCTATCAGTAACGCAACGACCGGCGCGACGTCGGCATCCGCGACTCCACAAAGCAGCCCGCTGGTCATGCGCATCATCGGCGCAGTGGCGCTGGCGCACTTGATCAACGACCTGATCCAATCGGTACTGCCGTCGATTTATCCAATGCTCAAGGCCAACTACGGCCTGACATTCACTCAGGTCGGCTTGATTACGCTGACCTTCCAGTTGACGGCTTCGCTGTTGCAGCCGTGGGTGGGTTACCACACTGATCGTCATCCCAAACCGTGGCTGCTCCCGGCCGGGACCGTTTGCACATTGATCGGGATCTTGATGATGTCGGTGGTTGGCAGCTTCCCGATGATTCTGTTGGCCGCGGGCTTGATCGGTATCGGCTCGTCGACGTTCCATCCGGAAGCCTCTCGTGTGGCGCGGCTGGCGTCGGGTGGGCGATTCGGGTTGGCGCAGTCGACCTTTCAGGTCGGTGGCAATGCCGGCTCAGCCTTTGGCCCGTTGTTGGCGGCGGCGATCATCATTCCTTTCGGTCAGGGCCATGTGGCCTGGTTTGGATTGTTCGCCGTGTTTGCGCTGTTCGTGCTCTATCGGATCAGTCGCTGGTACGCCAACCACTTGAGCCTGTTCAAGCTCAAGCAAGGTCAGGCGGCGACCCACGGCTTGTCGAAGGGCAGGGTGATCAGCGCGCTGGTGGTGCTCGGGCTGCTGGTGTTCTCCAAGTATTTCTACATGGCGAGTTTCACCAGTTACTTCACCTTCTACCTGATCGAGAAGTTTGACCTGTCGGTGGCCAGTTCCCAGATGCATCTGTTCCTGTTCCTGGGCGCAGTGGCTGCGGGGACTTTTTTTGGTGGGCCGATTGGCGACAAGATCGGCCGCAAAGCGGTGATCTGGTTCTCGATCCTCGGTGTAGCGCCGTTCACATTGATCCTGCCTCACGTCGACCTGTTCTGGACCAGCATTCTTAGCGTGGTGATCGGTTTCATCCTCGCCTCGGCGTTTTCGGCGATTGTTGTGTATGCGCAGGAACTGGTGCCCGGCAATGTCGGGATGATTGCCGGCGTGTTCTTCGGTTTGATGTTCGGTTTCGGTGGCATAGGCGCCGCGCTGTTGGGGCATCTGGCGGACCTGCACGGAATCGAATACGTGTACTTGCTGTGTTCGTTCCTGCCGTTGTTCGGGGTGTTGGCGATCTTCCTGCCGAGAACCAAAAAGGCCTGAACATTCACACCGTCCCGCTGTAGGAGTGAGCCTGCTCTCGATGGCGGTCTAACCTTCAGCGAAGGTGGTGACTGAGACACCGCTATCGCGAGCAAGCTCGCTCCCACAGGTGTTCGGTGGTGTGGTGGATAAATATTTCAGGCACAAAAAAGCCGCGTCTAAACGCGGCTTTTTCTTCGGCGGATGTCTTACACGTTGAAACGGAAGTGCATCACGTCGCCGTCTTTAACGATGTAGTCCTTGCCTTCCAGGCGCCATTTACCGGCTTCTTTGGTGCCGGCTTCGCCCTTGTACTGGATGAAGTCGTCGTAGGCGATGACTTCGGCGCGGATGAAGCCTTTTTCGAAGTCGGTGTGGATCACGCCAGCGGCTTGTGGTGCGGTGGCACCGACGCGGACGGTCCAGGCGCGGACTTCTTCGACACCAGCGGTGAAGTAGGTCTGCAAGTGCAGCATTTCGTAGCCGGCGCGGATCACGCGGTTCAGGCCAGGTTCTTCCAGGCCCAGGGCCTCGAGGAACATGTCTTTCTCTTCGCCGTCTTCAAGCTCGGCGATTTCGGCTTCGATCTTGTTGCAGACCGGAACCACCATGGCGCCTTCTTCTTCGGCGATGGCCTTGACGATGTCCAGCAGCGGGTTGTTCTCGAAACCGTCTTCAGCGACGTTGGCGATGTACATGACCGGCTTGGTGGTCAGCAGGTGGAAGCCACGAATCACCGCTTTGTCGTCGGCGCCCATGTTCTTCATCAGTGTGCGCGCTGGTTTGCCGAGGGTGAAGTGAGCGATCAATTGCTCCAGCAGGCCTTTTTGGACCACGGCGTCCTTGTCACCACCCTTGGCGTTGCGGGCGACTTTCTGCAGTTGCTTCTCGCAGCTGTCGAGGTCGGCGAAGATCAGTTCCAGGTCGATGATCTCGATGTCGCGTTTCGGGTCGACGCTGTTGGAGACGTGAATCACGTTCTCGTCTTCGAAGCAGCGGACCACGTGGGCGATGGCATCGGTTTCACGGATGTTGGCGAGGAACTTGTTGCCCAGGCCTTCACCTTTCGAGGCGCCAGCTACCAGGCCCGCGATGTCGACGAACTCCATGGTGGTCGGCAGGATGCGCTTTGGATTGACGATAGCCGCCAGGGCTTCCAGGCGCGGATCCGGCATCGGCACGATACCGGTGTTCGGTTCGATGGTGCAGAAGGGGAAGTTCTCGGCCGCGATCCCGGATTTGGTCAGGGCGTTGAACAGGGTGGACTTGCCGACGTTAGGCAGGCCGACGATGCCGCAATTGAATCCCATGGTAATTCCCCGAGGAGTAAGAGTCAGGCCTTCTGGCTGTGCAGGTTTTTCATCGCGCGGTTCCATTCCCCGGCGAGGATATCCGGCAGCACGCCGAGGGCAAAGTCGATGCTGGCATCGAGTTTTTCCTGTTCGGCGCGTGGCGCACGACCCAGGACGAAATTTGAAACCATACTGGCTACGCCCGGGTGGCCAATGCCAAGCCGCAAGCGGTAGAAGGTATTCTGATTGCCCAGTTGCGCAATGATGTCGCGCAACCCGTTGTGACCGCCATGTCCGCCGCCCTGTTTGAGTTTGGCAACGCCGGGAGGCAGGTCGAGTTCATCGTGCGCCACGAGGATTTCTTCAGGCTTGATGCGGAAAAATCCTGCAAGTGCCGCGACGGCCTGGCCGCTGCGGTTCATGTACGTGGTGGGAATCAGCAGACGAACATCCTGACCCTGATGCGAAAAGCGTCCGGTCAGGCCGAAATATTTGCGATCGGCCACAAGGTTGACACCCTGTGCGTTCGCGATGCGCTCAACAAAAAGGGCCCCTGCGTTATGCCGGGTCTGTTCGTATTCAGCGCCTGGATTTCCCAGGCCAACGATCAGTTTGATGGCAGTCACGATAGGGGCCCTTTCCTGGAGTGGTGGATAACATCGCCGCGATCAGTGTGTGCGGCGAAAGTGGACGACAAGTGCTCATTTACCAGTATGTAAACTTCGCGTTCTCGCCCGCTTTCTCGCTACGCTCTAGCCCGCGATGTTTCCAGTCACTCCGGCGAACAGAGTGAAATTACTCTGCTGCGCCTTCTTCGGTAGCTTCTGGAGCAACACGTGGAGCGTGGACGTTGGCAACAGCCTTGTCATCACCGTGTGCCAGAGCAACAAACTCAACGCCTTTAGGGGCTTTGAGGTCGGACAAGTGAATGATCGAACCGATTTCGGCGTTAGCCAGATCGACTTCGATGAATTCAGGCAGGTCTTTCGGCAGGCAGGTCACTTCGATTTCCGAAACAACGTGCGAAACTTCGCCGCCTTTCTTGATCGGAGCTTCTTCGCCAACAAAGTGTACAGGCACGATAGCGGTCAGTTTCTGGCCAGCTACAACGCGTACGAAGTCAGCGTGCAACACGTGGCCTTTGGCCGGGTGACGCTGCAGAGCCTTGATGATTACGTTTTGCTTGGTGCCACCAACGTTCAGCTCGATGATGTGGCTGTAAGCCGCTTCGTTTTCGAGCAGTTTGGCAACTTCTTTAGCCAGCATGCTGATGGATTCAGGGGCTTTTTCGCCACCGTAAACTACAGCTGGAACCAGGCTTGCGAGACGACGCAGGCGGCGGCTCGCACCTTTCCCCAGGTCGGAACGCACTTCAGCATTCAGAGTAAAATCGTTCATGTTGTATCTCCAAAATAACCACATTCGCCCCAGCGTTTGCGACCAGCGCTAAAGGCGATATGGGCAAAAAAGCCCCGCCCCGACAGGAATGCCGGGGCGGGGCGCTTTTCGTCAACGAGAGGGTCGAGAAGGGCAGGGCCCTTAACGGAACATCGCGCTGATCGATTCTTCATTGCTGATGCGGCGAACCGCTTCGGCAACTACCGGCGCGATATCCAGTTGACGGATACGCGAGCAGGCTTGTGCAGCAGCGGACAACGGGATGGTGTTAGTCACCACCAGTTCGTCCAGCATGGAATTTTCGATGTTTTCGATCGCCCGACCGGACAGCACAGGGTGTGTGCAGTAGGCGAAAACCTTGGCAGCGCCATGCTCTTTCAGGGCCTTTGCCGCGTGGCACAGAGTGCCGGCGGTATCGACCATGTCATCGACCAGAATACAGGTACGCCCTTCGACATCACCGATGATATGCATCACTTCAGAGTGATTGGCTTTCTCACGGCGTTTGTCGATGATCCCGAGATCAACGCCCAGGGATTTGGCAACAGCACGTGCACGCACGACGCCACCAATGTCCGGGGACACGATCATCAGGTTTTCGAAGCGCTGATCTTCGATGTCATCCACCAGAACCGGGGAGCCGTAGATGTTATCTACCGGAATATCGAAGAAACCCTGGATTTGGTCAGCATGCAGATCAACCGTGAGAACACGGTCGATGCCGACTACGGTAAGCATGTCAGCAACGACTTTCGCGCTGATAGCCACACGTGCGGAACGCGGACGGCGATCCTGACGGGCATAACCAAAGTAAGGAATAACAGCAGTGATACGAGTAGCCGAGGAGCGGCGGAAGGCATCAGCCATCACTACCAGTTCCATCAGGTTATCGTTGGTCGGAGCGCAAGTCGGCTGAATAATGAAGACGTCTTTACCGCGGACGTTTTCATTGATCTCGGCTGTAATTTCGCCGTCGGAAAATTTTCCAACAGAGATGTCACCGAGAGGGATATGCAGCTGACGTACAACACGCCGAGCCAGATCGGGGTTAGCGTTCCCCGTAAAGACCATCATCTTGGACACGCGCAGTACCTGAAGGCTGAGGGTAACCTGGATGAGTATAGGAAAATGGCAGGGGCGGCTGGATTCGAACCAACGCATGGCAGGATCAAAACCTGCTGCCTTACCGCTTGGCGACGCCCCTGTATCTGTTGCAACGATTACCCAGTAATCGATTCCTTTAGAGCAGACTTTGCAGCTTGCGATGCAACATCGAAACGTTGCTTCCCTTTGCTACAAACCCTGTAAGGGTCTCTGTAAGAAGGGCCGAGACTTTATCAGCTTCAGCTTTGCTTGGGAAGCCCCCAAACACACAACTTCCAGTTCCGGTGAGTTTTGCTTCGGTAAATTTACCTAACAAATTCAAAGCGTTACGTACATCTGGATAACGCCTTGCTACCACCGGTAAGCAGTCATTTCGACTGTTTCCCTTGGGAACGGGGCGCACTTTAATGGGAGAAGAGTTACGTGTCAACAACGGATCTGAAAAAATTTCTGCTGTACTTACAGAGACTTGCGGCACAAGCACGAGATACCACGGTTCTTCGGGGTCTACAGGGGTCAGTTTCTCCCCCACGCCTTCGGCGAAAGCCGCGTGCCCACGCACGAAAACCGGGACGTCCGCGCCCAGCGTCAAGCCCAAAGCGGCCAGCCGATCCTCATCCCAACCCAGTTGCCAGAGATGGTTGAGGCCCAGCAAAGTTGTCGCGGCATTTGAACTGCCGCCACCGATGCCACCGCCCATGGGTAATATTTTTTCGATCCAGATGTCGATCCCGAGCGCACAACCGGATTGCTCCTGAAGTTTTTTTGCGGCTCGAACAATCAGGTTGCTGTCGTGAGGAACGCCATCGAATTCGGTGTGCAAACGAATCACGCCGTCATCGCGAACGGCGAAGGTGATTTCATCGCCGTAATCGAGAAACTGAAAAATCGTCTGCAACTCGTGATAGCCGTCTGCACGGCGACCGAGAATGTGCAGCATCAGATTGAGTTTGGCCGGGGAGGGCAGCGTCAAGCGATGAGCTGTCATGTTCACTGCCCCAGTTTGCGTGGTTGCCATTCCTTGATCACCAGCGTGACATCAAGGTCGGTGCCGTGCAGTTTGATCCGCTCGGGCAGCCAATAGCCGTTTTGTTCGGCGTAACTGAGGTATTCCACCTGCCAGCCATCTTGCTCGAGATTGGCCAGGCGGCTGTCGGCATCCAGCGTCAGGCGACTTTTGCTGTCCGGGGCCGGGAGCCCGCGAACCCACCAGGCCAGATTGGACACCGGTAGTTTCCAGCCGAGCTGTTCTTCGACCAGCGCCTCGGGCGTCGTTGAGTCATAGCGACCCTGATTGGCCACTTCAAGCGACACTTTGCCCGGGCGACCGGTCAAGCGAGCTGCGCCTCGACCCAGCGGGCCGGAAAGGCGGATGTCGTAGTAATCCTGTCGCTGCAGCCAGTACAGAGTGCCGCTGCCCGAATCCTTGGGCGCACGGATGCCGATTTTGCCGTTGATCTGCCAGCCGTCGAGGCTGGTCAATTGCTGTTTGTATTGGCGCCATTGGGCCGGGTTGCCTTGACCCTGGACCGATTCGCGGGCGCCGAAGCCCGCGCAACCGGCGAGCAGGGCGATGAAGCTGAAAACGATGAGGTGGCGCAAAAACATAACTTAAAGAGTCTCTGATCCGGTCAGGCGCTTGATGGTGCTGCGCAGGGCGGGGCTGTCGGGTTGTTCCTTGAGGAACTTGCCCCAGATTTGCTTGGCTTCGCGTTGCTTGCCGTTGGCCCACAGGACTTCGCCCAGGTGGGCGGCCACCTCCTGATCGGGAAAACGCTCCAGGGCCTGGCGCAGATACCGCTCGGCTTCATCGAGATTGCCCAGGCGGAAATTCACCCAGCCCAGGCTGTCGAGCACCGCCGGGTCTTCCGGATTGATGTGGTGCGCCTGTTCGATCAGGGCCTTGGCTTCAGCGTAACGCGTCGTACGGTCGGACAGGGTGTAGCCGAGGGCGTTCAACGCCATCGCATTGTCCGGGTCGCGCTTGATGATCAGTCGCAGGTCTTTTTCCATCTGCGCCAGGTCATTGCGTTTTTCCGCCTGCATGGCGCGGGTGTAAAGCAGGTTCAGGTCGTCCGGGTATTTTTGCAGTGCTGTTTGCAGCACTTGCCAGGCTTTGTCGGGCTGTTTGTTGGCAGACAAGGTTTCGGCTTCGACCAGGTACAGCTGGATCGCGTAATCGGGCTGCGCGTCGCGCTCCGCCGCCAGGCGTCGCTGCGCTTCGGCAGTCCTGCCGTTGTTGATCAGAATGTCGGTCTGGCGTAACTGCGCCGGCAGATAGTCGTTACCGGGGCCGACCTGGGCGTATTCGATCAGCGCGCCTTGTGGGTCATTGCGCTCTTCAGCAATACGGCCCAGGTTCAGGTGCGCGGAGTCGACGTGGCTTTCCCGGGCGATCAGGTCTTCCAGGTAGCCCTTGGCTTCAGTCCACGCCTTGGCTTCCAGGCAGACCAGTGCCAGGGAATAACGCAGTTCATCGTCTTCCGGGTATTGCTGAACCAGGCTTGAGAATTCGACTTTGGCGTCATCCATACGGTCCTGTTCAACCAGCATGCGCGCGTAAGTCAGGCGCAGGCGCTTGTCGTCCGGGTATTTCTTGATGCTTTTTTGCAGCAACGGCAGGGCTTCGTCGCCACGATTGAGCGATTGCAGCAGGCGCGCGCGCAACAGGATCGGCGCAATTTCGCCTTCTTCCGGGGGATTTTTTTCCAGCAGGGTCAGTGCGCCCTTGGCGTCACCGTCCTGTTGCAGCAACAGGGCCTTGCCGAATATCAACTGGCTGTTGTTCGGATGGCGCTGCAGTAAGCGGTCAAAGCTTTTCATCAGGCCATTGCGCGTGTCCTGGTCGGTATCGGCCGCGGACAGGGCAAGGAAGTCGAAATGCGTGTCGCCCTTGCCTTGCAGGACCTTCTCCATATAAGCCATGGAGTCGTCATAACGCCCGGCGCGAGCCAGTTGCACGGCAGCGGCTCGTTGCGCCTCGAGATCGTTGGGGGCGTTTTTCGCCCAGATCAACGCGGTGTCCAGAGCGGCCTGGTCGGCGCCCAGGTATTCGGCGATGCGGAAGGCCCGCTCGGAAATGCCCGGATCCTGGGTGTTGATGGCCTGGGTCACGTAGTTGTCCAGCGCAATGTCGAAACGATTGCGCTGGCCAGCCAGTTCGGCGCTCAGCAGGCTGAAGATGGTTTCTTCACTGAATGAGCTGTAAACCTTGGGCTTTTCAGGGGCTGGAGTGCTGTCTTCGACCGGCGACGTACCGTCCGACGAAACGGGTGCCAAGGCATGGCAGCCGCTGAGGAAGACAAAAGCGAGGAGCAACGCGGAAGATCTATTCATATAGGAAGAGGACGACTAACCTGCGGTCAGATCATCATGACACAAGCCTTCGGCCAAACATAACCGAGTCTCGAATGAGGCCTTTATAGAGGCAGGTCATTGGGACAATAGTCAGCGGTAGTTGTTCTGGCTCTGTCGAAGTAGGACAATTGCCGGCTTCACGTCACCATCAGCGACCTTGAATGGCCTTCCTTGCACTCGGTATTAACCACAAGACTGCTTCAGTAGACGTCCGCGAGCGCGTGGCCTTTACCCCTGAGCAGCTGGTGGAGGCCTTGCAGCAGCTCTGCCGCCTCACCGACAGCCGCGAAGCTGCGATCCTCTCCACCTGCAATCGCAGTGAACTCTATATAGAACAGGATCACCTTTCGGCTGACATCGTGTTGCGCTGGCTGGCCGATTACCATCATTTGAGCCTCGAAGAGCTGCGCGCGAGCAGTTATGTGCACGAAGATGATGCGGCAGTTCGTCACATGATGCGGGTCGCCTCCGGGCTCGACTCGCTGGTGTTGGGCGAACCGCAGATTCTCGGCCAGATGAAATCGGCCTACGCCGTGGCGCGCGAGGCCGGGACCATCGGTCCGCTGCTCGGTCGCCTGTTCCAGGCCACCTTCAATGCGGCCAAGCAGGTGCGTACGGACACCGCCATTGGCGAAAACCCGGTGTCCGTGGCGTTTGCCGCGGTCAGCCTGGCTAAACAGATTTTCAGTGACCTGCAGCGCAGCCAGGCCTTGCTGATCGGCGCCGGCGAGACCATCACGCTGGTCGCCCGTCATCTGCATGAACTGGGTGTAAAGCGCATCGTTGTCGCCAACCGTACCCTGGAGCGCGCCAGCATTCTGGCCGAGCAGTTTGGCGCTCATGCGGTCCTGCTCTCGGAGATTCCGGCCGAACTGGTGCGCAGCGACATCGTCATCAGCTCCACCGCTAGCCAGTTGCCGATCCTCGGCAAAGGCGCGGTAGAAAGCGCGTTGAAACTGCGTAAGCACAAACCGATCTTCATGGTAGACATTGCCGTACCGCGCGATATCGAGCCTGAAGTCGGCGAGTTGGACGACGTTTACCTCTATAGCGTCGATGATCTCCACGAAGTGGTCGCCGAAAACCTCAAGAGTCGCCAAGGTGCAGCCCAGGCGGCGGAAGAGATGGTCGCGGTGGGCGCCGAAGATTTCATGGTGCGCCTGCGCGAACTCGCGGCGGTGGATGTGCTCAAGGCATATCGTCAACAAAGCGAGCGCATGCGCGACGAAGAATTGCAAAAGGCCCAGCGCATGCTGGCCAACGGCAGCAGCGCCGAAGACGTGCTGGTGCAAATGGCGCGCGCCTTGACCAACAAACTGATGCACGCACCGAGCGTGCAGTTGAAAAAGCTCTCTGCCGAAGGCCGCCTTGATGCGCTGGCCATGGCCCAGGAACTCTTTGCCCTGAATGAGGGCTCATCGGATAGCTTTTCGGATAAGAAACCGCAATGAAAGCGTCACTGCTCAATAAGCTGGACATCCTCCAGGACCGTTTCGAGGAATTGACCGCCTTGCTTGGCGACGGCGAAGTCATTTCCGATCAGAACAAATTCCGCATGTATTCCAAGGAATACGCGGAAGTCGAGCCGATTGTCGAAACCTATAAACAGTTGCTCAAGGTGCAAGGTGACCTCGAAGGCGCCCAGGCACTGCTCAAGGACAGCGACCCGGACATGCGCGAAATGGCCGTGGAAGAAGTCCGCGAAGCCAAGGAGCAACTGATCGAGATCGAAGCCAGCCTGCAACGCATGCTGCTGCCCAAGGACCCGAACGACGGCCGTAACGTGTTCCTCGAAATCCGCGCCGGCACCGGCGGTGACGAAGCGGCGATCTTTTCCGGCGACCTGTTCCGCATGTATTCGCGTTATGCCGAGCGTCGTGGCTGGCGGGTGGAAATCCTCTCGGAGAACATCGGCGAGCACGGCGGCTATAAAGAAGTCATCGCCCGGGTTGAAGGCGACAACGTCTACGGCAAGCTGAAATTCGAATCCGGCGCGCACCGCGTACAACGGGTTCCGGCCACCGAATCCCAAGGGCGCATCCACACCTCGGCCTGCACCGTGGCCGTGTTGCCTGAACCTGACGAGCAGGAAGCGATCGAGATCAACCCGGCGGATTTGCGGGTCGATACTTACCGCTCTTCCGGTGCCGGCGGCCAGCACGTCAACAAGACCGACTCGGCGATCCGCATCACGCACTTGCCGTCGGGTATTGTCGTTGAGTGCCAGGAAGAACGTTCCCAGCACAAGAACCGTGCCCGGGCGATGTCCTGGCTGTCGGCCAAACTCAATGACCAGCAGACCAGCGCAGCGGCCAATGCCATCGCCAGCGAGCGCAAGTTGCTGGTCGGCTCGGGCGATCGCTCCGAGCGGATTCGCACGTATAACTTTGCCCAGGGCCGGGTCACCGACCACCGGGTCAACCTGACGCTGTATTCCCTCGACGAAATCCTCGCGGGTGGCGTCGACGCGGTGATCGAGCCGTTGCTCGCCGAGTTCCAGGCCGACCAACTGGCGGCGATAGGTGAGTAAATGACGATCATTGCCAGTTTGTTGCGCGCCGCCGATTTACCCGACTCGCCCACGGCGCGCCTGGATGCCGAATTGCTGCTGGCTGCGGCGTTGGGCAAGTCCCGCAGTTTCCTGCACACCTGGCCCGAGCGCATTGTCCCGAGCGAGGCGGCGCTGAAGTTTGCCGAATACCTGCAACGTCGCCGTGGCGGTGAGCCGGTGGCGTACATTCTCGGCCAGCAAGGTTTCTGGAAGCTCGATCTGGAAGTCGCGCCGCACACACTGATTCCGCGCCCGGACACTGAATTGCTGGTGGAAGCCGCTCTGGAACTGTTGCCAGCCACCCCCGCCAAGGTCCTCGACCTCGGCACCGGCAGCGGCGCCATTGCCCTGGCCCTGGCCAGCGAACGTCCGGCCTGGCGAGTCACCGCGGTGGATCGCGTGCTCGAAGCCGTGGCCCTGGCAGAACGCAATCGCCAGCGCCTGCGCCTGAACAACGCCAGCGTGCTGAGCAGCCATTGGTTCAGCGCCCTGCAAGGTCAGCAGTTTCAACTGATCATCAGCAACCCGCCTTACATCGCCTCGGCCGATCCACATCTGGTGGAAGGTGACGTGCGCTTTGAGCCGGCCAGTGCCTTGGTCGCAGGCGTCGATGGGCTGGATGACCTGCGGCTGATCGTGGCCCAGGCGCCGGATCATCTTGAGGCGGGTGGCTGGCTGATGCTCGAACACGGTTACGATCAAGCCACGGCCGTGCGTGATTTGCTGCTCAGTCGTGGTTTTGAAGAAGTCCACAGCCGCACCGATCTGGGCGGTCACGAACGTATCAGCCTGGGGCGCCTGCCGTGCTGAATGATCAGGAATTGTTGCGCTACAGTCGGCAGATTCTGTTGCAGCACGTCGACATTGACGGCCAGTTGCGACTCAAGGAAAGCCGTGTATTGATCGTTGGTCTCGGCGGACTTGGCTCACCGGTTGCGCTGTACCTGGCGGCGGCCGGCGTCGGCGAGCTGCATCTGGCGGACTTCGACAGTGTGGATCTGACCAACCTGCAACGTCAGATCATTCACGACACCGACAGCGTTGGCCTGAGCAAGGTCGACTCGGCGATTCGCCGGCTGGCTGCGATCAATCCCGAGATTCAACTGGTCGCCCACCGTACCGCACTGGACGAAGACTCCCTGGCCGCCGCGGTGGCCGCCGTGGATCTGGTGCTGGACTGCTCCGACAATTTCTCTACCCGCGAAGCGGTCAACGCTGCGTGTGTGGCTGCTCGCAAACCCCTGGTCAGTGGTGCGGCGATTCGGCTCGAAGGGCAATTGTCGGTGTTCGACCCGCGCCGCCCGGAAAGTCCGTGCTACCACTGTTTATACGGGCATGGCAGCGAAGCCGAATTGACGTGCAGCGAAGCCGGGGTCGTCGGGCCTTTGGTGGGGCTGGTGGGCAGTCTTCAAGCGCTGGAGGCGATGAAGCTGCTGGTCGGCTTCGGCGAGCCGCTGGTAGGTCGCCTGTTATTGATCGATGCCCTGGGTTCGCGCTTTCGTGAGTTGCGGGTCAAACGTGATCCGGGTTGCAGCGTCTGTGGTTCGACACATGCGTGAAGCGCCGATCGGCGTGTTCGACTCCGGCGTCGGTGGGCTCTCGGTGCTGGCCGAAATCCAGCGTCTGCTGCCCAACGAGTCTTTGCTGTACGTCGCCGACTGCGGCAATGTTCCCTACGGCGAGAAAACCCCCGCCTTCATCCAACAGCGCTGCAGTGTCATGGCCGAATTTTTTCAGCAGCAAGGCGCGAAGGCCCTGGTGCTGGCCTGCAACACGGCGACGGTCGCCGGAGTCGCGGACTTGCGGCGCGATTACCCGCAATGGCCCATCGTCGGCATGGAGCCCGCAGTCAAACCGGCCGCTGCCGCCACCCGCAGCGGCGTGGTCGGCGTGCTCGCCACAACCGGCACGTTGCAGAGTGCCAAGTTCGCCGCTTTGCTCGACCGTTTCGCCACGGATGTGCGGGTCATTACCCAGCCATGCCCGGGCCTGGTAGAGCTGATTGAAAACGGCGATCTGCACAGCGAGGCATTGCGTCAGTTACTGGCCAGTTATGTCGGGCCGCTGCTCGGTGCCGGATGCGACACAATTATTCTCGGTTGCACGCATTACCCCTTCCTAAAGCCGTTGCTTAAGCAGATGATCCCAGAAGACATCAGCCTGATCGACACCGGCGCCGCTGTAGCGCGGCAACTTCAGCGCCTGTTGGCCGAGCGTGAATTGCTCGCCCAAGGACCTGCTAGTGCTGCACAGTTCTGGACGAGTTCCGATCCGGAACATTTCAGAAATATCTTGCCGATCCTGTGGAATTCGTCTGGTGTTGTGCGAAGCTTTGAGCAGTAAGTGAAACGTTGGAGGAACAACGAATAATTGGGGTGAACTTCTGATTAAACGTCGACTTCTATAGCGAGAAGCAACAAAAAAACCATACGACATCGTTCGCAAAAGGATGTTTCTAGTGAAGCGACTATTCTGCTTGGCTGCGATTGCGGCCGCACTGATGGGGCAAAGCATTACCGCGCAGGCGGCAGGCGTGGAGTTCGGGGTCGGCGAGACCGGTAATTCAACCATGACCTATCGACTGGGCATGCAGTTCGACTGGGACAAGAGTTGGTTGCAAAGTGACGTCGGTCGTCTGACCGGTTACTGGAGTGGTGCCTACACCTATTGGGAAGCCGACAAGACCTCCAACAACAACAGCTTGTCTTTCTCTCCGGTGTTCGTTTATGAGTTTGCCGGCCAGACCGTCAAACCTTATGTCGAGGCGGGGGTTGGTGTCGCATTTTTCTCCCATACCAAACTTGATGACAGCAGAATGGGCGAGTCCTTCCAGTTTGAAGACCGGATAGGGTTTGGCGTGCGCTTCGCGGGCGGACATGAAGTCGGGATTCGTGCGACGCACTATTCCAACGCCGGGCTGAGTAGCTGGAACGACGGTGTAGAGAGTTATGCATTGCACTACACGATGCCGTTGTAAGACTCGATGCATTAAAGGTGGGAGCGAGCCTGCTCGCGATTGCGGTTTAACATTCGACACGAATGTTGGCTGGTGAGCAGCCATCGCGAGCAGGCTCGCTCCCACATTGGTCTTAAGTGAATTCGAGTCTAGCGATACGCCGTGGTGATCCCTTGGCGTTCTTCGATGCATTCCGGCGCGCCCATCTCGAATTCCCGGCAGATCAGCGGGCGTTTTTCGTAGATGGTGCACATCATGCTGTTGCGGTCCAGCGCCGCACACCAGCCGTCATCCAGCCGCAGCATGACTTCCCCACCCCAATCATCGGTATCGATAAAACGTTCAGGCACGCCTGTGTCCGTGATCAGCATCACTTCGAGCTGGCAGCAGCATGCCGCGCAGGTCGAGCACGTGACGGCCGATTCGGCGATTTGCGTGTGGGGAATGGTTTTCATGGCGCGCAGTGTAAGGCAGTGGGGCGATGCTGTGTGAAAGGCCTGACGGACGCTAGCTGCGCGTGTCTGACGCCAGCCGCTGGGCCATGAAGTGCAAGGTGGGAAATAGTCCTGCCCAGAGCACTGCAATGCCCAGCAGCGTTGGCACCTCACCGTAGGGGAACTGCACGCCAGCCAGTTGTCCGCCGGCGTAATACGACAACGGCCCACCCACGGCGCCCAGCAAGCTGGCGAGCCACCATGGATTAGCGCTCCATTGCAGGCAATGACGCAGCGTGGTTGCCAGTAATGCCCACAACAGCATCAGCCAAAGCGGAATCAAGGGCGCGATCTGTTTGAACTCGAACACGCCCAGCCAGCGCAGTGAACTGTCGACGGTGGTGCCCAGCAGCACAATGCTGAGGATCAATCGGCCTTCATCGGCCCAACGACTTATCCACAGCAGATGAATCACCAGCGCCGTGAGCGCCACCAACAACCACAGACTGTCACCTCCGAGCACGCAGGCAAACCAGCCAAGCTGAAACAACAGGGCATTGGCGAGGCGTTCAAGCATCAAAGCGGCCCAGCAGTGGCGCCGGCATCGCCGACGGTTTAGCCAACAACAGTTGCGCGGTGCCAATGGTGCGCTCCAGAAATCCCCCTTCGCAGTAGCACAGGTAAAATTCCCACAGCCGCAAGAACGCCTCGTCGTAGCCCAATTCACTCAGGCGACCGTGGGCGCGGCGAAAATTCTCGTGCCACAGGCGCAGGGTTCGTGCGTAGTGCAGGCCGAAATCTTCCATGTGCAACAGGTTCATGTCGGTGTCGCGACTGATGACTTCCAGCATCTTCTGCACACAGGGCAGGGCGCCGCCGGGAAAGATGTAACGCTGAATGAAGTCGACGCTGCCTTTGGCCTGCTCGTACCGTTGTTCGCGGATAGTGATCGCCTGCAGGAGCATCAAGCCGTTACTTTTGAGCAGGTGCGCGCATTGCTTGAAATACACCGGCAAGAAGCGATGCCCCACCGCCTCAATCATTTCGATCGACACCAGTTTGTCGTACTGCCCGGTGAGGTCGCGGTAATCCTTGAGCAGTAGCGTGACCTGGTCTTGCAGGCCAAGGGATTCGATTCGTTGTGCGGTATACGCGTACTGCTCTTTTGAAAGCGTGGTGGTGGTGACCTTGCAGCCGTATTGCTGTGCCGCATAGAGCGCCATGCTGCCCCATCCGGTGCCGATTTCCAGCAAGTGGTCGCTCGGTTTCAGCGCGAGTTTTTGGCAGATCCGTTCCAGTTTGTTCAGTTGGGCCTGCTCCAGGGTGTCTTCGTCCGTGAGGAACTGCGCGGCTGAATACATCATGGTCGGGTCGAGAAACTGCTCAAACAGGTCGTTGCCCAGGTCGTAGTGCGCCGCGATGTTTTTCTGCGAGCCCTCGCGGGTGTTGCGATTGAGCCAGTGCAGGCCTTGAACGAACGGCCGGCCAAGCTTTGCCAAGCCACCTTCCAGCGCATCGAGCACCTCAAGGTTGCTGACAAAAACACGCACCACAGCGGTCAGGTCCGGCGAAGTCCAGTAGCCGTGGATAAACGCTTCGCCGGCGCCGATCGATCCATTGCTGGCTACCAGTCCCCACGCAGCCGCGTCGAGAATATGGATTTCCCCCAGCAAATGACTGCCCGCGTTACCGAAGACCTGCCTGTCGCCGTCCTCGATGACCACCAGTTGCCCGTGTTGCAGATGCGCCAGTTGCCGCAACACACCGCGGCGCAGTAACGATCCGGTCAGGCCGTGGGTGCTGAGCAGATTGAATTTGGCCGAAGCACTAGAGGATTTCATGACGGCGATCCTTGGGCGGAATCAGGGCGGTTTTAAAGCTGCCATCGGCAGCCTGATGAGCAAAGATCGGCATACGCTTGAGCAGCAAGCGCAGGGCCTGCCAGTAGATCGCCAGACAGGTTTTCGCTGTCATCCAGGGAAAACGCCACAGGTAACGGTGCAGGCTGCGGCGATCCAGCGTTTCGCGTTTGAGGTTGAGCGTGGCGTCGAACACTTTCAGTTCGCCCTGCCAGTCCGCCATGTGCACGCCAAGCTTTTGCGCGGCCGGGCTGAAGCTCATTCGGTATTCCAGATCCGGAGGCAAAAACGGCGACACGTGAAATGCCTTCGCCACGGCGAAATGCTGATGGAAATCGCCAAGGTCCTCCGGGGCTTTGGCTGGCAGGACATAGTGATATCGCTCGCGCCACGGGGTGTTAGTGACTTCACAGAGAATTGCCGCCAGTTGCCCGTCTGCTTCATGGCAGTAGAAAAAACTCACCGGGTTGAACGACAGGCCCCAACTGCGTGGCTGGGTCAGCAGACAGATCGAACCTTGTGGCGCGTGGCCAATGGCTTGGCTGACAAGGGTTCGCACCGCATCAATCAGAGGCGTGCCGCTGCCGGTATAGGTTTTCAGATAATCGCTCTGGCGAAATGAAAACGGCGCAAAGCGACTGCGCCCCGAGAGCGGGGACAGGCCGAGCACGGCGTCTTGCTCGCTGAGGTCCAGGTACAGCAGGCCGATCCGGTAACGGAATGCATGAGGCTTGGGGACGAATCGCCGATGGGCGATCCAGCCGCTATAGAGGGCGCTGTTCACAACACCTCTCCAAACGAGCGCGCCACGCGCAAGGCGCTGACCACGCCGTCTTCATGAAAGCCGCTGGCCCAATAGGCGCCGCAATACCAAGTGTGTTGCGCGCCATCCAGTTCTTCCCAGCGGTTTTGCGCGGTGACGGCAGCCAGGCTGTATTGCGGATGGGCGAAGGTGGTTTTGGCGAGCACTTTGCCCGGGCTGATGCCGGCGCTCTGATTGAGGCTGACGCAGAACGTGGTATCGCTCTGGATGCCCTGCAAAATGTTCATGTCATAGGTGACCGCAGTCCGTATGTGGCCGGGACCGCCGAGTCGATAATTCCAGCTGGCCCAGGCCAGTTTTCGCACGGGCAACAGGCCTGTGTCGGTGTGCAGCACCACTTCGTTGTCGGCGTAGGGCAGGGCACCGAGAATGGAGCTTTCGGCATCGCTGGGCTTGGCCAGCAACTTCAGGGCTTGATCGCTGTGGCACGCAAAGACCACTTTGTCGAATCGCTCGCTGCCGGCGGCGCTGTGGATGATTACACCTGCTTCGTCGCGCTCGACCCGGGTCACTGGGCAGTTGAGGCGGATGTTGTCTTTGAAGCTCGCCGTCAATGGCTTGATGTAAGCACTGGAACCACCTTCAATTACCTGCCATTGCGGGCGATTATTGACGGACAGCAGGCCGTGGTTCTTGAAGAACCTGATAAAGAATTGCAGCGGGAACCCCAGCATGTCGGCCATGGACATCGACCAGATCGCGGCCCCCATCGGCACGATGTAATGCAGGATGAATCGCTCGCCGTAGCCGTTGGTTTTCAGGTATTGGTCCAGCGTGATGTCGGCAGCGATGCGGCCTTCATCCAGGTCGCGCCGGGCTTGTTTGTTGAAGCGCAGGATGTCGCGCAGCATGCCCCAGAACCCTGGCGACAACAGGTTTCGACGTTGGGCGAACAGGCTGTTGAGGGTATTGCCGTTGTACTCCAGGCCTGAGTCCGGGTCCGTGACCGAAAAGCTCATTTGCGTCGGCTTGAACGCCACCCCGATCTGACCCAGCAGGCGAATGAAATTGGGGTAGGTCCAGTCGTTGAAGACGATGAAACCCATGTCCACGGCGTGGCGCTGGCCATCGACGCTCACGTCCTCGGTGTGCGTGTGCCCACCGATCCTGTCGCTGGCCTCGAAGAGGGTGATCTCGTGACTGCGATTGAGCAGGTAGGCGCTGGTCAGCCCCGAGATGCCACTGCCGATAATGGCGATGTTCATGGCACATCCTGCATCGGTGGAGGTCTGCGCACCATACGCTTGCCGATTGCCAGTTTGACGCGGTTGGGCATTTTCGACAGTGGCCAGAGAACCGCCATGAACAGCCCCGGAAAGGCGATTTCCAGTGGGTGGTGTTTGAGTTTGGCGAAGATGTGCCGGGCGGCTTTGGCGACCGGCCAACTGAGCGGCATCGGGAAGTCGTTTTTCGCGGTCAGCGGCGTTTCGACAAACCCCGGGCTGACCACCGTGACATCGATGCCTTCGGGCGCAAGATCAATGCGCAGGGATTCGAACAGGTAACGCAACCCGGCCTTCGATGCGCCATAGGCTTCGGCCCGCGGAAGCGGCAGGTACGTCACCGAACTAGCCATACCGACGAGATGCGCCGCCGTGCCCTTGCGTAGCAGCGGCAACGCGGCCTCGATGCAATAGGCGCTCGCCAGCAGGTTGGTGCGCACCACGTGCTCGACAATCGACGAATCGAACTGCTGAACGTCGACGTATTCGCAGGTGCCAGCGTTGAGAATGACGGTGTCCAGAGAGCCCCATTGCCGGGCAATTTGCTCACCGATCTCGCGTACTTCCTGGCTGTTGGTCAGGTCTCCCGGTACCACCAGCACTTGCCCGGGATAGCGCTGGGACAGAACTTTCAATACCGCTGTAGTGCGCGAACTCACGGCCAGATGAGCGCCGGTCTTCAGAATTTCTTCGGCCAGCGAGGCGCCGATGCCACTGCTGGCTCCGGTCAGCCAGTACCGCCGTGGAGGTACAAGATTCATCCCATTCTCCTTTTCAGCCAGGCAATCGCCCGACCCAATACGGGTAAATGTTCGTAAAGCAGTGCCCCGGCATCGAAATAATCCCGTTGGCAATAAACCTTGTCGCGCCAGCGCAGGTGCGAGCATCCTTCGACGCGAATCAGCCGGCCGCCCCCCAGGCGTGGATGACGGTAGCTCATGATCCAGCGCAAGTAACCCTCGCCATCGCCAATCTGGTCAAAGCCGTGAAAGTCGAAACGCAGGTCGCTGACGTTGGCGTAGAGCTCGCCGAAGTAGTGGCTCAGTTGTCCGAGACCTTGCACTTCGTGCAGAGGATCGGTGAAGCGCACGTCGTCGGTGTAAAGCTCACCCAGACGCTGCAAATTGTCTTTGTTCAACTGCACGAAGAGCTGGGCAAAACGCCGCAGGAAATCACTCATGAGCCCCTCCTGCGTCTTGTCGTGATGGCAGGTTTTTGAACGCGGCCAAGGCCCGCTGGCGTGAAGTGCTGAGGTTGACGATCGGTGATGGATAATCTGCCACGCCGAACAGGCCGCCAAGGTTCGCCGGGTTGTGCACTTCTTTTTTGTTCAGACCGGCCAGTTCTGGAAGCCAGTGCTTGATGAACACGCCTTCGGCGTCGAACTTCTCCGACTGGCTCAGCGGATTGAAAATACGGAAATAGGGCGCTGAGTCAGTCCCTGTCGAAGCACTCCACTGCCAGCCACCGTTGTTCGCCGCCAGGTCGCCGTCGATCAAGTGGCGCATGAAAAAACGTTCGCCCTCACGCCAGTCGATCAGCAGGTTCTTGGTCAGGAACATCGCCACTACCATGCGCAAGCGATTGTGCATCCAGCCGGTCTCGAGCAGTTGGCGCATGGCGGCGTCGATGATCGGCAGGCCGGTGCGGGCTTCTTGCCAGGCGGCCAGTTCCTCTGGGGCATCGCGCCAGGCCAACGCTTCGGTTTCAGGGCGGAAGGCGCGGTGACGCGAAACACGTGGGTAGCCCACCAGAATGTGTTTATAGAACTCACGCCACAACAGTTCATTGATCCAGGTGACCGCGCCGACCTTGCCGCTTTCGAACTCGCCCTGATTGCTGTGCAGTGCGGCGTGCAAACACTGGCGAGGGGAAATCACGCCGGCGGCGAGATACGCCGAGAGTTGACTGGTGCCGGGTTTGGCCGGGAAGTCGCGCTCGTTCTTGTAATAGTCGATCTGGGCATCGGCGAAGGAGTCGAGGCGCCGGCAGGCCTCGCGTTCACCGGCCGGCCAGAGCGCGCGCAAGCTGTCGCCCGGGGTTTCGAAACCGGGAACGTTTGACGGGATCAGGTCGCTGCTGATCGCCAGCGGCGTCTGCGCAGCGGGGGCTGCAACCAACCGGGGGAGCGAACGGTGGAGGCGCTCGTAACAGACCTTGCGGAACTGGCTGAACACCTGGAAATACGTACCGGTCTTGGTCAGCACAGTGCCCGGCTTGAACAGCAATTGATCGAGGTAACTAGAGAAGTCGATGCCGTTGGCTTTCAGCGTTTCAGCCACGGCCGTGTCACGACGGCTCTCATGAATGCCGTATTCCTCGTTGACGTGCACCGCGTCGATCTTCAATTGCCGACACAGATCGAGCAGCACTTTGGGAGCATCATCCCAGCGCGACGCCTCGCGGATCAGCAAGGGGATGTTCAGCTCGGCCAACTCGCGGCTAAGCTCACTGAGGTTGCGTAGCCAGAAATCCACTTTGCACGGCGCGTCATCGTGCTCCAGCCATTGCTCGGGGCTCAACAGGTAAACCGCCACTGTCGGGCCGCGCTCGGCGGCCGCCGACAGGGCGGTGTTGTCATGCAGGCGCAAGTCGCTGCGCAGCCAGATCAATTGCATGGTGGTGTCCGCACGTTTCATTTAAATAAGTCCTCGCTGAACCAGGTCCTGTTGGGCCGATAACGGGTCTTCGGCCAAGAACAAATCAGCGATCTCACTGGTTTTTACGGACAACTCGGCGAGGTGGATGCATACCGTTGGTCCGGCAATCATTTTTGGGCAACTGATGCCGTTCAATAGTTTCGGCAGCTGCGCAAGATTCATGGCTTTGCTGGAATACAGCAGTACGCCGCGTGCTTGCAGGTGATCGACCGCCAAGGCGAGTTCACCCGCCGGCAGTGGCCAGTCGAAGACTTCCACTGGGCAATCGGCGCTGCTGACCAGCCAGGCGGTGAGCCACAGGTGAGGTTCCAGTGGCAGGTCCGATTGATTGATCAACAGCAGCGGCGCAGTGCGCAACTGGCGATTGTTATGGTAGATGCGCGCACCGAATTTGCTGCGCAGCCAGGAATAGAAAAACACGCGTTCCATCTGCGCGCCGAACTGGCCCTGCCAGCGTTGTTCCAGTTCTGCCAGTAATGGCATCAGCAGTTGTTCGCACAATGTGCGGGGCGGATACAGCGCCATGGCCTGGTTGACGGTGTCATCCAGGGTGCGTTCGTTGAGGTGTGTGACGGCCTGCAGCAACGTCTGGCAGAGCACCTGCCAGTCGTTCTCGACGACTTCGGAAAAGGCCTGGGGCGTATCGAGCAGTTGCTTGACCTGGCTGACGGCGACACCGCGATTGAGCCAGGTCAGAATCGTCAAAATCCGTTGCACGTGTTCGGCAGAAAACAGGCGATGACCCTTGGGCGTGCGCTGGGGCACGATCAGGCCATAACGCCGCTCCCAGGCTCGCAGTGTCACGGCGTTGACTCCGGTTTGGCGCGCTACTTCACGTATCGGCAGCCAGCCTTCGTCCAGGGCTTTCTTGAAGTCGGCGCCCAGGTCTTCGATGGCGCTGCTGTCGAGGGGGCTTTTCATGACATTGCCATTAAATTGCGTTTCGCAGGCTGAGGTTTTCCGGGTGCGGCTGCAGGTAAACCTGCTGCGCAATGTACGGATCCGGGTGTTGGCGAAAGAAATGTTTGAGCAGAGTCAGTGGCACCACCAGCGGAACGATGCCGTGGCGATACTGGCCAATGACGTGCTGCATTTCCTGTTTGTCTTCAGGGCTGATGGCTTGTTTGAGATAGCCACTGATGTGTTGCAGGACGTTGGTGTGGGTGCGGCGTGTGGCGCATTTTTTCAATGCCGCCATCAACTCGCTGAAATAGCGCGGGCCCAGTTCCTGCGGATCGGTCTGCCCCATGTTGCCCAGCAGATTACCCAGGGTTTTGTATTGCACCGGGTTGTGGGCCATCAACAGGTATTTGTAACGCGAGTGAAAGTCGGTCAGGCCACGGCGGGTCAGGCCTTCCTGCAACAGTTGCTGCCAGGCACTGTAGGCGAACACCCGGGTGAGAAAGTTTTCGCGCAATACCGGGTCGTTGAGCCGACCGTCTTCTTCCACCGGCAAGTCGGGGTGCAGCGTGCAGAACGCCTGGGCGTAAATGCCGCGTCCACCCCCGTCCACCGGAGAACCGTTAGGGTGATAGACCTTGACCCGATCGAGGCCGCAGGACGGGGATTTCTGCATGAAGATGTAGCCGCAGATATCGTCCAGTTCCGCGGCCATTTTCTGTCCGTACTCGGCGAGCGGTCGGGTAACGTTGATCTGGGGATTGACGGTGCCGACCGCCTCGGGATGGTCACCATTGCCGACCAACCGAATCGGTTCGCGCGGTATGCCAAGGCCAATGGCGACTTCGGGGCACACTGGAACAAACTCGAAATAGTCAGTCAGGGTTCGGCTGCACAACCGTGATTCCTTGTGCCCACCATTGAAGCGCACCTCAGCCCCCATCAAGCAGGCGCTGATGGCGATTTTCGGTTTGGTCGCTGGCTGTTCGCACATTGGAAACACCTCGAATCTAAACCTGTACAAAGTGATGGCTCTGTACAACATGACTTCATCATAGGTTCAAAGGTGTACAAGTCAAATTGTTTGTATAAGTTTTTCGCGGAGGGGCATTTCCGGCGTGGGCGCTATTTCCAGCCCGACAACCAGGTGTCGCTGTCTTTGAGGGCTTGCCATTCGAGTCGCTGATTGCGTTGGGTCAACACTGCCTGCAACTCGACGGTCAGCACAGTGCCCGCCTCATCGCGGAACAGCTCGGTCACCAGAAAGTGTTTTTCGCGCTTTTGCGGGTGGGCTGCTGTCCATTTCGACAGCAGCAATTTGCTGGGGTTAATGCGGTTCATTGCAAGTGTTCATGCAAGCGGCGAGCGGCTTCCTGACCGCTGAGCCAGGCGCCTTCGACACGCCCGGACAAGCACCAGTCGCCACACACGTACAAGCCCAGATCGGCGTCCGCCAGTGCGCCCCATTCATGACTGCTGGCGGGGCGGGCGTAGAGCCAGCGGTGGGCCAGGCTGAAGGTCGGGGCGGGCATGGAATCGTGCAACAGTTCGGCGAACGCGCCGTGCAATTGCTCGATCACCGCTTCCTTGGACAGGTCGATGTGTTGCCGGCTCCAGGCGCTTGTGGCGTGCAGCACCCAAGTGTCCATGGTGTTGTCGCGTCCCGGCTTGCTGCGGTTGCGAGCCAGCCAGTCCAGTGGGCTGTCCTGCACGAAGCAACCTTCCATGGGGGTGTCCAGCGGCGTATCGAACGCCAGCGCGACCGCCCAGGTCGGTTCCATTTTGACCCCGGCGGCGGCGCCTGCCAGTTTCGAGGCGGCAGCCAGCAAAGCTGTGGCCTGAGGGGCTGGCGTTGCGATGATCACGTGGCTGAACGGACCATGCGTGAAGCCTTCGGCGTCTTGCAGATGCCAGTGTTCTTCACCGCGATAGACCTCAGTGATCCGGCAAGCGAAATGCACTTCCAGGTCGCCGAGCAAGCCGCGCGTGATGGCGCTCATGCGGGGTGTGCCGACCCAGCGGGTCTGTTCATCGGGCGACAGATTGAGCTGGCCGCCATGGAAGGTGTAAAGCTGCGGCGTCCATTCGGCGACCCAGCCTTTGGCTTGCCAGCGCTGGACCTCGGTGACGAAGCGACGGTCGCGGGCAGTGAAATACTGGGCGCCCATGTCCAGAGCACCCGCATCACTGCGCTTGCTCGACATGCGTCCGCCACTGCCGCGGCTTTTATCGAAAAGTTGAACGACATGCCCGACGTCTGTCAGGGCTTGAGCGGCTGAGAGCCCGGCGATGCCGGTGCCGATGATTGCGATAGGTACAGTCATAGGGGCCTCGTTTACCTTTCTGTACAGACTACGCTTTGGTTTAAACCTGTACAATATTGTTTTCTGGTATAACTTTTAGCGTTCTCGATCTGACAGCTTGGCCTATTGTTAAACACAGAGCCTGCCCGATACCAAAGATCCCTGCTTATAAAAATAGACTAGTGATCAGGGTAAAACGCCACGCGAGGAAGAAGTCATGCACATATTGCTGACCGGCGGTACTGGTTTGATAGGACGTCAACTCTGCCGACACTGGTTGAGTCAGGGGCATCGTCTGACTGTCGTGAGTCGTACACCTGCCAAAGTCGCGAAAATTTGCGGTGCCCAGGTGCGAGGTATCACGCAGCTCCAGGAGCTGGGGCAAGAGCCCGTGGACGCGATTATCAACCTGGCGGGCGCGCCCATCGCCGACCGGCCATGGACGTCCAGACGCAAAGCCTTGCTCTGGAGCAGTCGCATCACCCTGACCGAAACCTTGCTGGCCTGGCTCGAAACCCGTGAGCAAAAACCGCAGGTATTGATCTCCGGTTCCGCAATTGGCTGGTATGGCGACGGTGGCGAGCGGGAGCTGACGGAAGTGTCTGCGCCGGTCATCGATGATTTCGCCAGTCAGTTGTGCATTGCCTGGGAAGAAACTGCCCAGCGCGCCGAAGCCCTGGGCGTTCGCGTGGTGCTGATTCGAACCGGGTTGGTGCTGTCTGCCGAGGGCGGCTTTTTGTCGCGCCTGTTGCTGCCGTTCAAGCTGGGGCTGGGCGGGCCTCTGGGCAGTGGTCGGCAATGGATGCCATGGATTCATATCGACGATCAAATCGCCCTGATTGATTTTCTTCTGCATCGCAATGACGCCAGCGGTCCATATAATGCTTGCGCGCCTAAACCGGTGCGCAACAGCGAGTTCGCCAAGACACTGGGCAGCGTGCTGCACCGCCCGGCGTTCATGCCGATGCCGGCCCTGGCTTTGAAAGTGTGCCTGGGCGAATTGTCACTGCTGTTGCTGGGAGGGCAGAAAGCCTTGCCGGTGCGCTTGCTGGAAGCGGGATTCACTTTCCAGTTCACTGATTTGCGCGCGGCCCTGGACGATCTGTCCAGCCGCCTTTGAAATAGGACGTTGCATGACCGATCACGCATTGCTTCTGGTCAACCTGGGTTCACCTGCTTCCACGTCGGTGGCGGACGTACGCAGTTACCTCAACCAATTTCTGATGGACCCGTATGTGATCGACCTGCCATGGCCGGTGCGCCGTCTACTGGTGTCGCTGATCCTGATCAAGCGTCCGGAACAGTCGGCCCACGCCTATGCCTCGATCTGGTGGGAGGAGGGCTCGCCACTGGTGGTGCTCAGCCGCCGCCTGCAACAGGCGATGACTGCCCAGTGGAGCCACGGGCCGGTGGAGCTGGCAATGCGTTACGGCGAACCGTCGATCGAGTCGAAACTGCTGCAACTGGCGGCCCAGGGCCACAAAAGAATCACCCTCGCGCCGCTTTATCCACAGTTCGCCGACAGCACCGTGACCACGGTGATCGAGGAAGCCAAGCGGGTGGTGCGCGAGCATTCTCTCGACGTGCAGTTCTCGATTCTCCAGCCGTTCTATGATCAGCCGGAATACCTCGACGCATTGGTGGCCAGTGCCAAGCCCTATCTGGAGCAGGACTACGATCACCTGCTGCTGAGTTTTCACGGGCTGCCGGAGCGGCACCTGACCAAGCTGGATCCGACGGGCAAGCATTGCTTCAAGAACGAGGAATGCTGCAAGAACGCTTCGCCGCAGTCATTGGCCACTTGCTATCGCGCGCAGTGCTTGCGCACGGCGTCGGAGTTTGCCAAACGCCTGGGGCTGTCGAAGGGAAAGTGGTCGGTGTCTTTCCAGTCGCGTCTGGGCCGTGCGAAATGGATCGAACCCTATACCGAAGCACGCCTCGATGAATTGGCTGGAATGGGCGTGAAAAAAGTCTTGGTGATGTGCCCGGCGTTCGTTGCCGATTGCATCGAGACGCTGGAAGAGATTGGTGATCGCGGGCGGGAATTATTTCGCGAAGCGGGGGGAGAGGAGTTGGTGCTGGTGCCCTGCCTCAACGACGATCCGCAGTGGGCGCGGGCATTGAACGCCTTGTGCGAACGAGCGCCGTTGGCGCTTTGATGATCGTTCCCACGCTCTGCGTGGGAATGCAGCCCGTGACGCTCCGCTTCACTGGACGCGGAGCGTCCCTAGAGGCATTCCCACGCAGAGCGTGGGAACGATCAGTTCACTCAGAGCAAAGTCTCGTTCGCCTTCTTGTGCTTCCAGCTGTCATTGCCTGGCAGCAGCAGGTTCAGCGCAATCGCCACCACCGCGCACAGCGCGATGCCTTTTAGGCCGAAGTCGTCGGGGCCAGTTCCGGTGCCGACCAGCACACCGCCAATGCCGAACACCAGGGTCACCGACACAATCACCAGATTGCGCGCTTCGCCCAAGTCGATCTTGTGGCGAATCAGGGTGTTCATCCCCACTGCGGCGATCGAACCGAACAGCAGGCACAGAATCCCGCCCATCACCGGCACCGGAATGCTTTGCAGCAGCGCGCCGAACTTGCCGATAAACGCCAGGCTGATGGCAAAGATCGCCGCCCAGGTCATGATTTTCGGGTTGTAATTTTTGGTCAGCATCACCGCGCCCGTCACTTCGGCGTACGTAGTGTTGGGTGGGCCGCCGAACAAGCCCGCCGCGGTGGTGGCAATGCCATCGCCGAGCAGCGTGCGGTGCAGGCCGGGTTTCTTCAGGTAATCGCGGCCGGTCACGCTACCGACGGCGATCACGCCACCGATGTGTTCGATGGCTGGAGCCAGTGCCACCGGAACGATGAACAGAATCGCCTGCCAGTTGAACTCCGGCGCCGTGAAGTGCGGAATGGCGAACCACGGTGCGGCGGCAATCTTCGCGGTGTCGACCACGCCGAAGTAGAACGCCATGCCAAACCCCACCAACACGCCGGAGATGATTGGCACCAGGCGGAAGATGCCTTTGCCGAACACCGCAACGATCAGGGTGGTCAGCAACGCTGGCATCGAGATCAGCATCGCTGTCTGGTAGTGAATCAGCTCGGTGCCATCGCCGGCCTTGCCCATTGCCATGTTGGCGGCGATGGGTGCCATGGCCAGGCCGATGGAGATGATCACCGGACCGATCACGACCGGAGGCAACAAGCGGTCAATGAAACCGGTGCCTTTGATCTTCACGGCCAGGCCGAGGAAGGTGTAGACGAAACCCGCCGCCATGACACCGCCCATCGTCGCCGCGAGGCCGAACTGGCCCTTGGCAAGAATGATCGGAGTGATGAAGGCAAAGCTCGACGCCAGGAACACCGGCACCTGACGCCCGGTGACGATCTGGAACAGAATCGTCCCCAGGCCTGCGGTGAACAGCGCCACGTTCGGATCCAGGCCGGTAATCAGCGGCATCAACACCAGGGCGCCGAAGGCCACGAACAGCATCTGTGCGCCAGACAGCACCGTGCGCCAGAGCGGATCGTTGAACTCTTGCTGCATGCTCAAGCGTCCTTCTGCTTGGTACCGAAGATCTTGTCACCGGCATCGCCCAAGCCTGGAATGATGTAGCCGTGTTCGTTGAGTTTTTCATCGATGGAGGCGGTGTAGATCATCACGTCCGGGTGAGCCTTCTCCACGGCGGCGATGCCTTCCGGCGCGGCCACCAGCACCATGGCGCGAATGTCGCGGCAACCGGCCTTTTTCAGCAGGTCGATGGTGGCGACCATGGAACTGCCGGTGGCGAGCATCGGGTCGATGATCATTGCCAGGCGCTCGTTGATTTCCGGGACGAGTTTTTCCAGGTAGGTGTGGGCCTGCAGGGTCTGTTCGTTGCGGGCCACGCCCACGGCGCTGACTTTGGCGCCCGGGATCAGGCTCAGTACGCCTTCGAGCATGCCGATGCCGGCACGCAGGATCGGCACCACGGTAATTTTCTTGCCGGCGATTTTCTCGACCGATACGGTGCCGCACCAGCCTTCGATGTCGTAGGCTTCCAGCGGCAGGTCTTTGGTGGCTTCGTAAGTCAGCAGGGCGCCGACTTCCTGAGCAAGCTCACGGAAATTCTTGGTGCTGATGTCTGCACGGCGCATCAGGCCTAGTTTATGACGGATCAGCGGATGGCGGATCTCTTGGATGGGCATGGGGAAAGGCTCCGGCGGCGGGCAAAAAAACCGGCCTAGATTAATCTATCCGAGGGTGTTGTCCTATAGACATTCAGTACGTTAGTCCACAAACGCTTGATCTGGCCTCTCTTGATGCGTACCTTTGCCCGCTTTTCCTGAATCCGTCCCGCCCCTCACCCCCTGGAGAGCGCCATGTCTGCTGATCTCGAGCATATCCGTCAAATCATGCGAGAGGCTGACTGCCTGTACACCGAAGCTGAAGTCGAGGCGGCCATCGCCCGCGTCGGTGCGCACATTAACGAAGAACTGGCTGACAGCAATCCGGTGGTGTTCTGCGTGATGAACGGTGGCCTGATTTTCGCTGGCAAATTGCTCACCCATCTGCAATTCCCGCTGGAAGCGTCCTACCTGCACGCTACCCGCTATCGCAACGAAACCAGCGGCGGCGACCTGTTCTGGAAGGCCAAGCCGGAAGTGTCGTTCATTGACCGTGACGTGCTGATCATCGACGACATCCTCGACGAAGGTCACACCCTGGGCGCGATCATCGATTTCTGCAAACACGCCGGCGCGCGCAAAGTGCACACCGCCGTGCTGATCGACAAGGACCACGACCGCAAGGCTCGCCCGGACCTCAAAGCCGATTTCGTCGGCCTGCCGTGCATCGACCGATATATCTTCGGTTACGGTATGGACTACAAAGGCTACTGGCGTAACGCTAACGGTATCTTCGCAGTTAAAGGGATGTAAGGAATGACCACGCCGCGTTTTCTCGATCAAACCCTGTTCACCGAATTGGCCGAGAAAGCCGCGGCCAATCCTCGTGGGCGTCAGCATCACAACTTCCACCAGATGGAAGACGCCTGCCATCGCATGGCGGTAGGCTTACAGCTGAACACCTATATCGCGCCTCATCGGCATTTGGGTGAAAACAAGGCCGAAACCTTGTTGGTCCTCAAAGGACGGCTGGGCGTGCTGATCTTCGACGAGACCGGCGTAGTGTTGAACAAGCAAGTCCTGCAGGCCGGTGGCAATTGTGTGGGTGTGGACCTGCCGACCGGTATGTTCCATAGCCTGGTGGTACTGGAAGCCGACAGCCTGATGTTCGAGTGCAAGGCCGGTCCTTACCGCCCGGTGGGTGAGGGAGAGCTTGCGCACTGGGCTCCGCGCGAAGGTGAGCCTGGTGTGGCCGAATATCAGGCGTGGATGCGTGCGCAGTTCGATTGAGCCGTGCGCTCAATTTTCCTCGGCCAGCCAGCGTTCGCTTTTGCGACGAGCCTGTTCCAGGTTGTTCACGTAGGCCAACTGACGCTGTTCCCGATGGATGCCCGCGCGCCTGAGCTTCAAGCGAACCCTTGGAGTGGTCGCCACCAGAATCAGGCCGATGCCGTCCGTGCGGTAATCCCTCAGGATATTGTCGAACGCCGCCAGCGCTGTCATGTCCAGCATCGGCACGGCGCTCATCTCGACGATCACCACTTTGACCTCCGGACTGAATTTGCGTAGCACTCCCAAGGCTTTTTCAGCAGCGCCGAAGAACAGCGGCCCGCGTATCGCATAGCAACGAACATGTTCCGGCATGTCCTGCAAGGCTTGATGGAAGGCGCGGGGCAGTTCGGCGGTGTCGGTGAGGTCGCTCATGCGTTTGATAAATAACCCGGCGGCCAGCAGCAGGCCGACGGCGACGGCCATCACCATGTCGAACAATACCGTCAGGCTCAGGCAGGTCAACAAGACCAGCACATCACTGCGAGGCGCGATGCGCAGGGTATGCAGCACGTGCCGGGCCTCGCTCATGTTCCACGCCACCATGATCAGCAATGCTGCCAGTGCAGCCATCGGCAAGTAGCTGAAAAGCGGTGCGAGGACGAGTATTGCCATCAGCACCACGGCGCTATGAATAATGGCGGCCAGTGGCGAAAAGGCTCCGCTGCGCACGTTGGTGGCACTTCGGGCAATGGCTGCGGTGGCGGTAATGCCGCCGAACAACGGTGCGATCAGGTTGCCCAGGCCCTGGCCCAGCAGTTCTGCGTTGGGATCGTGTTTGCTGCCGGTCATGCCATCCGCCACCACCGCACATAACAAGGATTCGATGGCGCCGAGCATGGCGATGGCGAACGCCGGGGCCATTAATTGGCGGATCAAGTCATAAGACAGGTGCAGAGGTTGGCCGTCGGGACCGGGCAGATTCCACGGCCAATCAAAGCTTGGCAGGAACGGCGGAATGCCGGGATGGCTGACGCCCTCGACCATGTAGCTGAAACGCTCACCCAATGTCGCCACCGCCAGCCCTTCGTGCTCCAACGCCAACCCCAGGAGCGCGCCGATGGTAAGCGCTACCAGATGCCCCGGAATCCTCGGCACCCACCGTGGCCAGACAATCAGAACGGCCAGGCATGTGAGGCCGATGATCCCGTCCCCTGGCCGGGCGCTGGGTAACGCCAGAATCAAAACGCCCAGCTGTTCGATGTAGTGTTCTGCGTGGCCGGCGGTGTTCAGGCCCAGCAAGTCCTTCAATTGCAGGGTGGCAATGACAATGCCGATCCCGGCGGTAAAGCCCAGAGTGACCGGGTACGGAATGTACTGAATCAACCGCCCGGCTCGAATCAGCCCCAGGACAATGAGGATGACGCCGGCAAGCATGGTGCAAAGCAGCAAGCCGCCGAGGCCATATTGTTGGGTGATGGGTAGCAGAATGACCACGAACGCGGCAGTCGGCCCACTGACATTGAAACGCGATCCGCCTGTCAGGGCGATCAGGGGCGCAGCGATCAGTACCGTATACAAACCTTGCTGGGGCGGTACACCTACGGCAATCGCCAGGGCCATGGCCAACGGGATGGCGATAAT
Organism: Pseudomonas sp. fls2-241-R2A-110; assembly: GCF_030209165.1. Taxonomy (NCBI): domain Bacteria; kingdom Pseudomonadati; phylum Pseudomonadota; class Gammaproteobacteria; order Pseudomonadales; family Pseudomonadaceae; genus Pseudomonas; species Pseudomonas sp. fls2-241-R2A-110. Next base: position 64,696 of record NZ_JARVSN010000031.1, read on the forward strand.
CCCTACCGTCACCCCGGCACTGATGTCGCCGCGTAAGCGCCTGAGGGTGTAGCCGGCGCGCCAGGTCTGACGCCAGGCCGCGAACAACGGGGGGACGGAGAACGTCATGAACACTCCCTAAAAGACGATGCACTGTTGAACGACGGCTGAAAGCTCGTCCAGCATCGCCAGCCTCGTACTGCGAAGTATTGACCTATATCGCCAATTCGCGCGGTTGATCCTCATGCTAGAGTGCTTGGCCTCGCCTTCGGAGCCCGTCATGAGCCTTTTGATCCGCAGCTGCGCCGCCCTGTTGCTGACCCTCAGCCTGCCACTGGCCGCCGCCCCGGCACCGATGCATGCGCAATTTCTGCCCCCGGACGACCTGACCCTGCGCGATGCCGAACCTGAGCAGCAACAACTGTTGCAGGTCACCGATTATTCGGTAGTGGTGGGCAGTCAACGCCAGTCCAACCAACAGCCGATCCCGGTCACGTCCCCTGTGTCGATTCGCCTCAAGGGCAAGTCCTTGAACAAGGGCGCAACGATCAATCAGGTGCTGGTCAACTTCGATGGCGAAAGCAAAAGCCTGAAAAAGCCGGCCTTCGACGATAAAAGCAAAACCCTGACGCTGTTTTACCCGATGGCGCAGTACCGGGTGGTGCTCGACTTGTTGCGCAATGACACGGTGTATTGCCAGTTCCTCAGTTACGCCAACGGCCATATCTGGGCGGATCTGCACACCGGCAGTGTTCGTGCGCGTTGAGCCCTGTGCCCGGGCGGGGGTAAACTGCCAGCCCCGTGAAATGTCTGCGAGCTGGAGTCGGCAATGCGTAAAGATAAGAAACAAGTGATTGGTGACGAGATCGGCGATGAGCAGATCAAGTTGTTCCTCGATTTCGAGCCGGTCGACGCCACTTCGCCGTCCCTGCACAAGCTGATCAAGGCCTACCGTGGTCTGCGCATCGACGATTTCGAGCGTTTCCTGACTTTCTTCGTCGAAGCCGGTCTTGATCTCGACGGTAAGGATGAGCATGGCAATGACTTCGTGGCTCTGATCAAGGACCAGCGCAATGCGGCCGAGTACATTGAGCTGATCGCCAAGGCTCGCGGTTAAGAACTTTTAAGCGGCACAAAAAAACGCCCCGCTCTCATTGAGAGCGGGGCGTTTTTTATCAGGCCGAATCAAGCGTAGCTTTCGGTCTCGTTACTGGCTTCAACCAGTTCCAGCGCGACGTTGTTGTGTGCGTTGATCTTGCGATACAGCGCAGCGTCGGTTTCCAGGACTTTTTCCCGTGCCGGGAAAATTTCCGCCAGTTTGGCAGCCCATTCACCGGAAGCCTTGTTCGGGAAGCATTTTTCGATCAGCTCGAGCATGATCGAAACGGTCACCGAAGCACCTGGGGATGCGCCGAGCAGAGCGGCAAGGGAGCCGTCTTTCGCCGCGACCAGCTCGGTGCCGAACTGCAGAACGCCACCCTTTTTCGGGTCTTTCTTGATGATCTGCACCCGTTGGCCGGCCACTTCCAGGCGCCAGTCTTCGGCTTTCGCTTCAGGGTAGAAACGACGCAGGGAATCCAGGCGCTGCTCCATCGACTGCATCACTTCGCTGACCAGGTACTTGGTCAGGTCCATGTTGTTTTTTGCCACGGCCAGCATCGGGCCGATGTTGCCGGCGCGCACCGACATCGGCAGGTCCATGAAGGAACCGTGCTTGAGGAACTTGGTGGTGAAACCGGCGTAAGGCCCGAACAGCAGGGACTTTTTGCCATCGACCACGCGGGTGTCCAGGTGCGGCACCGACATCGGTGGTGAACCGACCGCAGCCTGGCTGTAGACCTTGGCCTGGTGGTGCTTGACCACTTCCGGGTTGTCGCAGCGCAGCCACTGGCCACTGATCGGGAAGCCGCCGAAGCCTTTGCTTTCTTCGATGCCCGAGGCCTGCAACAACGGCAATGCCGCGCCGCCAGCACCGAGGAAGACGAACTTGGCGTCGACGTCACGGGTGTTGCCGCTGTTGACGTCCTTGATGCTGACGGTCCAGCCACCGTTGTTACGCTTCAGACCGGTGACGCGCTTGCAATACTTGACCTGGGCATCGGGTGCGCTGGTCAGGTGCTTGAGCAGTTGGTTGGTCAGGGCGCCGAAGTTGACGTCGGTACCGTTCATGACGCGGGTGGCGGCGACGACTTCGTCGGCCGGGCGGCCCGGCATCATCAGCGGCATCCACTCGGCCATGGTGGCCTTGTCTTCGGTGTATTCCATGTCCGAGAAGGCATGGTGCTTGCTCAGGGTCTTGAAGCGTTCCTTGAGGAAGGAAACGCCATCATTGCCTTGCACGAAGCTCAGGTGCGGCACCGGGCTGATGAACGACTTGCACGAACCGAACGTGCCTTTCTTCGTCAGGTAGGACCAGAACTGCTTCGACACCTCGAACTGGGTATTGATGTGCACGGCTTTCTTGATGTCGACGCTACCGTCGGCGGCCTGCGGCGTGTAATTGAGCTCACACAGCCCGGCGTGACCGGTACCGGCGTTGTTCCACGGGTTGGAACTCTCCGCAGCACCGGAATCCATCAGCTCGACGACTTCCAGCTTGATCGCGGGGTCGAGCTCTTTGAGCAGTACGGCGAGGGTGGCACTCATGATGCCGGCCCCAACGAGTACTACGTCGACTGCTTCGTTATGCGCCATTTAACGCGTCTCCAAAATCTGCAGCACCAAATTGTCGGCATGGCTACCAGGCGTTCCGGGGCGTGTCAGTGATGCCCCAGGTTCCGGTGGTCAGTGTGCCATGTCCGAATCTTCGCAATTTTTCGCAACTTCGACGGACGCTACCGGCCGGGTCTAAAAGAGTTACATGAACTCACTTCAACGCGCCGCTGGCAATTCGACTTATGGTCGAGACGTCCGTTTGTGCAACCAAATCCGTAGAGGACAGGCTTCAGGCTCCGGTGTTCGAGGAGTGCTCGGTCCTGTGTCGTTGGGCTGTTTCAGACGCTAATGGTGCATGTTCAGACGCAAAACTATTCATTTGCTCGCCACACTCTTGTGAAGTTGTGAAAACCCGTTTTTTTCACGCTCTTTTGAAGACGTGAACCTCAAAAAAGGGCTGTCCCAGCCTGGCACCGTGCCCGGAAGGATTACCGTCATGGGGTACATGACAGGCAAAACGGGCAAACAGCTCAGTGACCGAGCGTAATGACAGCTCTGCAGATTCGCGCAAAGTGGGTTTTTTTTGCTCAAGGAACAGCAAGCGCCCGCTTCACTCGATCTGTGTGGGCGGCTCTCTGTGGGCGGTGCGGGGTGTCAATACCGAGGCATTGACGATGCTGCGAGGCCCGATCAGGAGACGTCCTTATAATCGGGGTGAGATTGTATCTAAGAAACGCAGGGAAATGGACGTGTTTAATGACTTTTATTAGGCGTCTGGTCAGATGGACAACAGCGCCTGCACACGAGAACGGGACTGAGGCTGCCGGACGTGGGCGCTAGGAGGCAGGGGATGGTGCAACCAGTTAAGGCGTATTTCTTCGATTTCGACCCAGCCATCGCCCATGGGCTGAAGGCTGCATTGCTTGAACGCCTGGCAGTGACCATTGTGGTCGAGCAGCGCAAAGCAGCGATGCCGCGGGCGTGGTGCGAACAGCGAGATCAGATAACGCATGGCGAATTACCTTGTGGATGACCTGTCGAGTAGATTGCCAATGGGTCATGACGTGAACGTGTAGGTGCGGTGACAGATGTGTGACAGGAACCGCTTTGCCTCAGGTTTGTCAGAGATTTGAGCAATCATTGCGAGACGCTAGTTAGCAACGATAGCTCACCGCTATACTGCGCGCCTGTTTGTGCCTGATTCTGGAGAGAAGAGCATGTTGCAACGCCTGTTGTTCGGTTTGATCACTGTGACCAGTTTGACCCTCGTCGGCTGCGCCCACAGCCCGCAACAACTGAACCCTGAGCCTAAGCTGACGACTCAGCTGGCGCCAGTCGGCCATGGTCAGCCGGTGGTGGTGCGGGTGGTGGACGGTCGTCCGTCGCCGACCCTGGGCACGCGTGGTGGCTTGTACCCTGAGACCAGCGCGATCACCGTGCAGGGCGCGCAGATTCTGCCGAAGTTGCAGGCCCAGGCCGAAGCAGCCGTGCGTTTGCTGGGCTTCACTCCAACCTCGAACGCGATGAATGCGCCGCAGTTGACGGTGACGCTGGCTGAGCTGAAATACCAATCGCCTAAAGAAGGCATGTACGTGACCGAAGCGACTATCGCCGCGACGTTCCGCTCCGATGTCCAGAATGCCAACCGTCGTTACAGCGGTCGCTACGGCGCATCCCTGGATCAGCGTTTTGGTATGGCGCCGAATCAGGAAACCAACACCAAGCTGGTCAGTGATGTGTTGAGCGATGCGTTGACGCGCTTGTTCAAGGATCCGACGGTTGGTCAGATGCTCGGCGAGTAACCTTTCGCCAGATTCAAAAAAGCCCGGTGCCAGTGATGGTCCCGGGCTTTTTAATGCCTGCCGGTTTTGCCGGCTTAACCTATCCCCTTGTGGGAGCGTGGTATCAGGCCGCCTGCGAATAAAAATCCAGCACACTCACGCCGGTCAGCAAATCCGTCTCCGGCAAGTCCACATGCTGGTGTCCAGACAGCGCGCAATACACCAGCCAGTGGCGATCCTGAACGTTGAAGGCGAGGCTGCCGACGAGGTCTTGTTGTTCGTCGCTCGGAGCGATGAGGTAGAGGCGGTCCTGGGTTTCGGCGTGCAGCATGATGCTTTCCATGTCGGTTTCGAGGGGCGACAGACTGGCGGATTCAGATGACGGTGCCGTGACACAGGGCAACTATGGGTCTGAAGGTTCGTTATTTGTCGGAAAGGCGGGGCAGGTCGGCAAGCTTTCGGTAGAATCCGCGCCGCGGTCGTCGGTCCGACGCCTGACACATCTGTTTTGCCCGAGGTACGTGATGTCGTTGCATTTGATTTCGCTGTTTACCAACCATCCCGCCAAGTTGATCAACCTGCTGGCATTGCTGCTGGCCTTTCCGGGTGGCTGGTTGCTGCACGCCACGCGGCGCCGTGAACAGCGCGCGTTGGCTACTCTCGAAGCGCAAAGTCAGAGCCGTCGCATCGACGATCCAATGTTGATGCTGGATGGCGCGACCCTGCGCATGAACCGGTTTTTCTATCGCTTCGGCTTTGCCTGCCTGGCGTTGGCGTTGCTGGTGTCGTGGATCAGCACGCGCTTCTGAGTGCAATGAACGCAGCAATGAAAACGGCGCCCGAAGGCGCCGTTAGTGTATCCAGACAAAAATCCTACAGCGGCAATCCAGCTTTCACGCGGTACTGATTCCTTACCGGTGTCGCGTATTGCAACACCAGGAACGGGCGATGTTCCTCAGGGCAAGATTCCAGCCGGCGCTGCCATTCTTCCTTAGCCTTGGCCAGCTCATCGGCGCCAAACACTTTGGCTGCGGGCGGGACCTGCAGTTGTGGATCGGCGCCCTCCCACTGTGCATAGGCGAGGTAATGCACCGGGAATAACCGGTAGCCACCGAGAATCTGCCGGTCCATTTCGATCGCCAATTGCTTGGTGTCTTCATACAGTTCGGTGATCGGCGCCGCGAAATTCACATGGACCCGGCCCTTGTAGCCAGTGATGCCCTTGGCAATGCTCACGTCATCCTCGCCCGGTGCTTTGGTGTAGCTGCCGGTGGTCGCGCGGATGTAGAGCTCGCGGGCCTTGGCCTGGTCGCATGGGTCGTATTCGTAGCTGATCGATACCGGCGTGAGGTTCAGCGAGCGAATGACTTCGCCGAACGGCTCGTCCTTGCGGCTCATGTGGAACATCTTGAGGATTGCCGACTCGGTGCGGTCGTCGCCATCCTTGGCCCGGCCTTCGGCCTGGGCGATCCAGATCGAGGCGCAATCGTTGCGGATCGAGTGGTTGATGTAAGCCGACAACAGTTGATACGCCGCCATTTTCTCGCGACGACCGGTGATCGAACGGTGCACGATGAAGCTCTTGTTCAAGCGCATCAGGTCGCTGACGAAAGGCTTTTGCAGCAGGTTGTCGCCAATCGCGATGCGCGGGGTCGGCAGGCCGGCGTGGTACACGGCGTAATTGACGAAAGCCGGGTCCATCACGATGTCGCGGTGATTGGCGATGAACAGGTAGGCGCTGCCGGACTTGAACTGCTCGACGCCGGTGTACGTCACGCCATCCGTGGCGCGCTCGATGGTGTGGTCGACGTACATCTCGACCTTGTCCTGCAATGTGGCCACCGAGGTGACGCCGGCGAACTCACGGCGCAGCCGATGAGCTATAAGAGGTTTGAGCGCCCAGCCGAAAACACCGGCAAAACGCGGGAAGCGGAAGTGGATGAGGATATCTAGAAATGCCTTGTCGCCGAGCAGTCGGTCCAGCACTGCGGGGACTTCGCTGTCATTGTAAGGTCGGATGGCATCGAATTCGCCCATCATGCTCTCTTGTTAGAAACGGCTAGGGTAAGTAAAGGTTTTGATCGAAAACCAACGGGGCACGGTCTGAAAAGGTAGCCAGACAAAAATAGCCCTGCAAATAGACCGGCGATTATACGCACAAGTCACTTGGGAGACCGCGATGCTGGAAACTGCACTGTATAGATGTCCGTATTGTGGTGAAGAGGTGGAAACGACTGTGGATATTTCCGCAGGCGATCAGACCTACATCGAGGATTGTCAGGTGTGTTGCCGGCCGATCACTTTCGTGTTGCAGGTTCATGGTGATGAATGGCATCTCGACGTTTATGCGGAAAACGAATGAGGGGCGTCTATGCAGCGAATCTACGAGCCGGAAAACCTGATGGAAGGTGAGTTGCTGCTGGGCATGCTGGCCAGCGAGGGTATCGAGGCGCATCTGGTGGGCCGCGATTTGCTCGGTGGCACCGGCGAATTGCCGGTTTTCGGCCTGCTGGGTTTGTCGGTGGATAACGACCAGGCCGCATACGCCCGGGAGCTGATCACCGCGTACAATGCCGCGCTGCCTCTGCCCGGCGATGAGCCGGACAGTTTTCCCGGCACGCTGGTCTGTTAGGCTGACGTTCGTTTTATCAAGAGTCGTGTTGCCCCATGTGTGGACGTTATGCCCTGTTTCGCTGGAACCCCGCCTTCGCGGCCCTGCCTGGCTTCCCCGCCGATCAGCAGGCCCAGTGGAATATTTCTCCCAACGATTCGGTGCTGATGCTGCGAGCCGGCGTCGACGGTGAACGTGAGTTGGCCCGCGCGCGTTGGGGTTTGACGCCACCGTGGCTGACCGATCTGTCCCGTACCCCGGCCCATGCGCGGGCTGAAACAGTTGCCGAACAACCGATGTTTCGCCAGGCCTTGCGCGAGCGCCGTTGCCTGTTGCCGGCCAACGGTTTTTACGAATGGCGTGGCACCACCCGTAAGCGGCCCTATTGGCTGACGCCGGGGGAGGGCTCGGCGCTGTTCTTTGCGGCGATCTGGGAAGCGTATCCGGTGCAGGAGCAGGTGTGGCTGAGCACGGCGGTGATCACGCAACCGGCGGCCAGTCAGCGTCGACCGTTGATTCTGGATGCGGCAGGGCAGGAGGCGTGGCTCAATCCCGAGACGCCATTGCATGCGTTGCAGGCGTTGCTTGCCAGTGAACCTGCGGCGTTGCGCGAGCGGGTGCTGGCAAACCTGGTGAATGATCCGAAGCTCAATGGGCCGGAGTGCCTGACCCCGGGCTAACCTCGATATGATCGTTCCCACGCTCTGCGTGGGAATGAATCCCGTGACGCTCTGCGTCACAGTGGACGCGGAGCGTCCATGGCTGCATTCCCACGCAGAGCGTGGGAACGATCGATAACCTTCCGGCGATTTTTAAACCTTGAACTGATTGATCAACCGCCGCTGCTGTTCGGCCAGCTTGGTCAGATCGGCACTGGCAGCGCTCGACTCATCCGCGCCACCCGCCACTTCATTGGCCACTTGCCCGATATTGATCACGTTACGGTTGATGTCATCCGCCACCGCGCTCTGTTCCTCGGCCGCACTCGCAATCTGCGTGTTCATGTCATTGATCACCGACACTGCTTGAGTAATCGTCTCCAGTGCCTCGGCCGCTTTCGCCGCATGCTGTACGCTTTCGTCGGTGCGGTTCTGACTGTCCTCCATGACTCGCACCACATCGCGCGTGCCTTGTTGCAACTGCTGGATCATGGTCTGGATTTCTTCAGTGGCCTTCTGGGTTTTCTGCGCCAGGTTGCGCACTTCATCAGCCACAACCGCAAAACCGCGACCCTGTTCACCGGCTCGTGCCGCTTCGATGGCTGCGTTCAAGGCCAGCAGATTGGTCTGTTCGGCAATCCCGCGAATGGCGGTCAGGATCGCGTTGATGTTCTCGCTGTCCTTGGCCAGGGTTTGCACCACGCCAACGGCCTTGCCGATTTCTACCGCCAGCACGCCAATGGAGTTCGAGGTGTCCCGAACGATTTGCATACCTTGCGCGGCTGCCTTATCGGCATGGCTGGCGGCTTGCGCGGCCTGGGTCGCGTTGCGTGCCACGTCTTGCGCGGTAGCGGTCATTTCATGCACCGCCGTCGCCACCTGATCAATCTCGGCCATTTGCTTCTGCACGCCGATGTTGGTGCGGATGGCGATGTCGGCGGTGTGTTCCGACGAATCGCTGACGCTCTGCACTGAGGTCACGACTTGCGTGATCATCGCCTGCAACTTGGCCAGGAAAGTGTTGAAGCCTTTGGCGATCGAGCCCAACTCATCGGCGCGATCACTGGTCAGGCGGCGCGTCAGATCGCCTTCACCCTTGGCGATATCGTCGAGCATCGCCACCATTTGCTTGAGCGGACGGGCAATGCCGTGGCCCACCAGCCAGATCACCAGCAAGCCGATACCGGCGATCAGCAGGCCTACCATGGCCATGCCGAAGGTGTCGGATTTGCGTTGGGTGTCCAGGTCACCCTGAAGTTTTTGCAGGTCTGCCATCACTGCATTCAGCGGCAGTTGCAGCATGAGGGTCCAGCGTGCATCGGTCTGGCCGATGCCGAACGGCAGGTACAACTCGATCCGGCCCTGGGCTTTGTCGACGGTATAGGTCACTTCGCCGCGCTTGAGATTGGCCATGTTGGCAATCTGCTGGCTGTCGAGGATGTCGCTGACTTTCTCGCCGAATTTGCTCGGGTCCTTGGTGTAGGCAACGATCCGTCCGTTGCCGCCAATCAGCGCCATCACCCCTGAGCCACCGTAGAGTTTCTGGTTGGCGCCCAGGAGCATCTCCTGAATGAAGTTCACCGACAGGTCGGCGCCAACAATGCCCTGGAACGCGCCGTTGAGCATGATCGGTTCAATGAAGGAGGCGAGCATGACGATCTTGTCGCCGACTTTGTAGGGCGCCGGATCGATTACGCAGGGCTTTTTGGTTTCTTTGGAGCACAGGTAGTACTCGCTGGCGCGAACCCCGGTGGACAGGGTTTTCTGGTCGTCGACGTCCACCAGTTTGTCCAGGCCCAGGCTGCCGTCTTCGTTGCGGAACCACCAGGGCAGGAAGCGTCCGTTGCTGGCGTCGATCCCCACCACCTTGGTGCCGACGTAGGCAGTGTCGTTGTGGTCGAGCGCGTCTTTTTCCCAGCCGATGTAGGTGCCGAGGATTTTCGGGTTTTTGGCCACGTTTTCCTTGATCAGGCTGATCAACTGTTCACGGCTCAGGCTCAGTTGTGGCTGGCCATCGGCGCCGGGTGTGCCGATCAACGTATTGACCCGCACCAGGCCTCCGGCAATCAGCAGCGGCGCTTCGAGTTCGCGCTGAATCTGGCTGACCTGGGTTTGTGCCAGGGACGTCAGGCGCTGTTCGATGACTTGTTCGAATTGAGCTTGGGTCCGTTCCTGCACCATGTCTTGCGTCCGGGCGCCGGAAAACAGGGCATAGAGCACCAGCGCGGCCACGACGCTAAGAACGATAGCGCCGGCGAGGGCTGCCACGGAAAACTGGATCGACTTGAATTTCATGGGTGCTCCGCACGCAAGAGGACGACTGCGAAGGTGTATCGGCCGGGGGCTTGGTGGGCATGAGCAGGTGGGCGGCAAAATGGATGATTTGGAGTGGCTGATGTCGTAAATGAATCAATGCGCAGCGTTATTGGCCGCGGCGGGTGTCGGAATGTGAATTTTTTCCTACGGACGTGAGAGCTTTATCTGAAATGTGCGTCTACAGCTTTGTTGTATCTGGCGTCGATACAATTCCACGCCTAGGATACGCAGCATGTTTTCCGGGAGTTTTTTGATGAGCAAGAGATTGGTTTTGTGTGCGCTGAGCGCGAGTCTACTGCTCGCCGGTTGTCAGTCGGTCAATACCACCAGCGGTGGCGCGGTCGGTGTTGAACGCAAGCAATATATGTTCAGCATGCTGTCCTCCGACGAGGTCAACCAGATGTATGCCCAGTCTTATCAAAAGACTGTCGGCGAGGCGAACAGCAAGGGCGTGCTGGACAAGACCAGTAACGACGCCAAACGCATCCAGATCATCGCGGACCGGTTGATTGCCCAAGCTCCGGTTTTTCGCCCGGATTCGGCCCAGTGGAAATGGGAAGTCAACCTGATCAAGAGCGATGAACTCAATGCCAACTGCGGGCCTGGCGGCAAGATCATTTTCTACTCCGGGCTGATGGACAGCCTGCAACTCACTGATGATGAAATCGCCGCGATCCTGGGTCATGAAATCGCCCACGCCCTGCGCGAGCATGGCCGTGAAGCGATGTCCAAGGCATACGGGGTCGAGATGGCCAAGCAGGGCGCCGGAGCGTTGCTCGGTCTGGGCCAGGACAGCCTGGCCCTGGCGGACACCGTGGCGGAATACGGCATGACCTTGCCCAACAGTCGCGCCAATGAAAACGAAGCGGACCTGATCGGTCTCGAACTGGCCGCCCGTGCCGGTTACAACCCGAACGCGGCGATCACGCTGTGGAACAAGATGAGCAAAGTCTCGGAAGGCGCGCCTCCCGAGTTCTTGAGCACTCACCCGGCTTCGTCCAGCCGGATTGCTTCGTTGCAGGCGGCGATTCCGAAGGTGATGCCGTTGTACGAGAAAGCGCGTAAATCCTGAGGTTTTTACCTCGTCAGTGAGGGCCTCATCGCGAGCAAGCTCGCTCCCACAGGGTTAGTGTCGATCACAAAACCAATGTGGGAGCGAGCTTGCTCGCGATGAACGATGACGCGGTCTACCGGGTCAAACCCACCCGCTGCTCTGCATCGCCTTGTACACCGCAACAATCGCCAGGACGAAGAATGCCGATGCCGCCAGGCGACGGATCAGTGTCAACGGCAGTTTGTCCGCCGCAAAATTACCGGCCAGCACGACTGGCACGTTGGCAATCAACATCCCCGCGGTGGTGCCAATGATCACCAGCCACAGTTCCGGGTATTGCGCAGCGAGCATCACGGTGGCGACTTGCGTCTTGTCGCCCATTTCGGCCAGGAAAAACGCGATCAATGTCGTCACGAACGGTCCGAACTTGCGGGCCGTGCTGCCTTCGTCGTCATCCATCTTGTCCGGCACCAAGGTCCAGAGTGCCGTCGCTGTGAAGCTCGCGGCCAGGATCCAGTGCAACACCGCATCCGAGAAGAAGCTGCCGAACCAGGCACCTACCGCGCCGGCTGCCGCATGGTTGGCCAGGGTCGCGGCAACGATACCGGCGATGATGGGCCAAGGCTTGCGAAAGCGGGCAGCAAGAATGAGCGCGAGCAGTTGCGTCTTGTCGCCGATTTCGGCCAAGGCAACGATTGCGGTGGGAACGAGCAGAGAATCCAACATCAGGTTTTTCCTAAGGGGCGGGTCGACACGGCTATGACACGTACAGCCTTCCCGCCCCGGGTAAGGTGTTCGTGTCATAGGTCTTGTCAAACCCTGCGATCCGCATGGTGCGGACCCTTGGGTCGCATACGCCATGGTCTGTTGACCAAGTATGTTGACGTATGCCGGACGAGCATGGCGCTCGTGGGAGACTACTCCCCTAGGACGGGGCGGATTCTGCCTAGGCAGAATCCATTCGGCAAGCACTAATTTCTTAGCCGCGTTTGGCTCGATAGATTCTGAACCCCTGGCCCTCAGCCTTGATTGCACAGATGCCCAGGTGTTCCTCGATCAGTGGCTGGTACTTCAGGAAGCTGTTCGCCACCAAGCGCAGTTCGCCACCGTTTTTCAGATGTTTAGCCGCTTTTCGCAGCAAGTTTTCGGTGGCGAAGTAGTCGGTGTGGACGCCGACATGGAACGGCGGGTTGCTCAGAATCGCGCTCAAACCCATCGGCGCCGCGTCGATACCGTCGCCGGTAATCACCTCGGCTTCCAGACCATTGGCGGCCAGTGTCAGGCGACTGCTGGCGGCGGCAAACGCATCCACATCGAGCAACGTGACCTGATTGTGCGGATAACGACGCTTCACCGCAGCGCCCAACACACCGGCGCCGCAACCAAAGTCGAGCAAGTGGCCGCTTGGCAATTTGTCCAGGTGCTCCAGCAGCAATGCGCTGCCACGATCGAGGCGACCATGACTGAATACGCCCGGCAGGCTGATGACTTTCAGCGGGCCTTCGGCCAGCGGCAACTCATAGGTCTGAGCCAGACTTTCCAGCGACTTGGCTTCTGGCGCGTTGGCCACCGTCACCAGCCACAGCTGGCAATGCCGTGCGCTGTCGAGTTTGCGCGGTTTTCCGAACGGGTTCAGTTGCTTGGCCGCCCCTTCGATGCCGCTGCGTTTTTCGCCCACCAGGTACAGTTCACGACCGGCCAGGCGCGAGGCGAGGGCATTGAGGATGTAGTCAGTCAGGTCCTTGGACTTGGGCAGAAACACCACCGCCGTCTCGAACTCACGCTCGGGTGCATTCACACCAAAATGGCTGCGTCCTGCAAAACGTGCGTCCAGCGCCGCTTGATCGCCGGCGTGCCAGCACCAACCATGGGCCTGGGGCAAGCGGCCCAGCAGATCGTCGGCGGGCAAACCGGCCAACAACACCGAACCCTGGAATAACTCGGCCTGACGAAGCAGTACTTCACTGCGCGGATCCATAACTGCTCCTGTGAAAAAAAGTGCCGCAGTCTATCAACTGACGACCCGCAGCGCTTTACCGCTGAAAAATCCCTGCGCGTTTTCGGTCAACTGACCGACGATCCGCTGCCGTGCCTCGCGACTGCCCCAGGCATTGTGCGGCGTGACGATCAGCCGTGGGATGTCATGGGCCAGCAAGGGATTGCCATGGGTCGGCGGCTCGACGCTCAGCACGTCAGTGGCGGCGCCGCCCAGATGACCGTTGCGCAAGGCATCGGCCAGCGCCTGCTCATCGATCAAGCCGCCGCGAGCAGTGTTGACCACGAAGGCGCCGGGTTTCATCGATGCCAGCTCCCGTGCCCCGATGAAGTGGCGGGTGTGTTCGTTGAGCGGGCAGTGCAGGGTCAGGGCATCGATTTGTGGCAGCAGTTCGTCCAGTGGCAAACGATCCGCTCGGGCAGGGCGGCCTGGGATCTGCCCCAGCAATACGCGCATGCCGAACGCTTCAGCCAGCCGCGCCACTGCTCCGCCCAGTTCACCGTGGCCGAGCAGGCCAAGGGTTTTACCTTCCAGTTCGACAATCGGGTAATCCAGCAGGCAGAACTGTTTCGCTTGCTGCCAGCGACCGTCAGCCACCGCTTTTTGATAGTCGGCCAGGCGTGTCGCCAGGTTGAGCAGCAACATGATCGTGTGCTGCGCCACCGATGGCGTGCCGTACCCCTGACAGTTGCAGACCGTGATGCCGTGAGCGCGAGCGGCCGCGAGATCGACGTTGTTGGTGCCGGTGGCGGTGATCAGGATCAGCTTCAGTTCGGGGCTGGCGGCAATGGCGGCGGCATCGATCAGGATCTTGTTGCTGATGGCTACCGTGGCGCCCTTGAGGCGTTCGATGACTTGCTCCGGCGCGGTTTGGGCGAACAGCTGCAAATCGTCAAAGCAGTCGCGCAACGGGCTGAGGTCGAGATCGCCCAGGTCCAGGGACGGATGGTCGAGGAAAACGGCGCGGCGAGAGTTCGTCATCAACTGTACCTTTTGTGCGTTGAACTGAAGGCGTAATCTGCCGAGCCTATCAGATGAAACAAATGGTTACGCAGTACCAGACTGCACACTGGCCCCTTGTGGGAGCGAGCTTGCTCGCGATGACGGAGTGTCAGGCGATATTTGTGTCAGCTGATAGACCGCTATCGCGAGCAAGCTCGCTCCCACAGGGGATGCCGTAAGCCTTGTGAGTTTCATTTCGACCGATCTGCCCTAAAAGGAGCCCCTATGTACTGGACAGAATTCTTGACCGTTGCCTTGATTCACTTGCTTGCCGTGGCCAGTCCCGGCCCGGACTTCGCTGTCGTGGTGCGTGAAAGCGTGACCCACGGTCGTCGCGCGGGCACCTGGACGGCGCTGGGCGTCGGCACGGCGATTTTCCTGCACGTGGGGTATTCGCTGCTGGGTATCGGCCTGATCGTGTCGCAGTCGATCGTGCTGTTCAACGCCCTGAAATGGGCCGCCGCCGCTTACCTGCTGTACATCGGCTACAAAGCCTTGCGGGCGCAACCGGCCAAACCCGCCGCTGACGACCTGCACAAGGAAGCCGGCGAACGCACTGCGCGTGGCGCCTTCACCTCGGGTTTTGTGACCAACGGCCTGAACCCGAAAGCCACGCTGTTCTTTTTGTCCCTGTTCACCGTGGTGATCAACCCGCACACGCCATTGACGGTACAGGCCGGCTACGGGATTTACCTCGCGGCGGCGACAGCGGTCTGGTTCTGCCTGGTGGCACGGTTGTTCAGCCAGCAACGCGTTCGGGCCGGTTTCGCCCGCATGGGCCACTGGTTCGACCGGACCATGGGCGTGGTATTGATCGCCATCGGCGTGAAACTCGCCTTCACCGAGATGCATTGATCGGGCAAACCTTTCGGACAGAGCATTCCTGCAAATGCTGGCGCAAAGCTAGCATTTGTACGACTCTGCAAATCATTCCTTTGGCTGATTTGGCCGGCGTATAAGGGTTCTAGAGTACTAACCTCTAAAGCCAACACCGTGCAGTCAGGAAAAGGGATTCTTATGTTGCAGACTCGCGTTATCCCCCCAGCCGAAGGCGCTTACCAGTATCCGCTGCTGATCAAGCGGCTGCTGATGTCCGGCGCTCGTTACGAGAAAACCCGCGAGATCATTTACCGCGACCAGTTGCGGTACAGCTATCCGACCCTGATCGAACGGGTCGCACGGCTGGCCAACGTGCTGACGGAGGCCGGGGTCAAGGCCGGCGATACCGTGGCGGTAATGGACTGGGACAGCCATCGTTATCTGGAATGCATGTTTGCCATCCCGATGATCGGCGCGGTGATTCACACCATCAACGTGCGCCTGTCGCCGGAACAGATCCTCTACACCATGAACCACGCGCAGGACCGCTTCGTGCTGGTCAACAGCGAGTTCGTCGGGCTGTACCAGGCGATTGCCGGACACCTGACCACGGTGGAGAAAACCCTGCTGCTGACCGACCTGCCGGAAAAAACCGCCGACCTGCCCAATCTGGTCGGCGAGTACGAGCAATTGCTGGCGGCTGCCAGTACGCAGTACGACTTCCAGGACTTCGACGAGAACTCGGTCGCAACCACTTTCTACACCACCGGCACCACCGGCAACCCCAAAGGCGTGTATTTCACCCATCGGCAGCTGGTGCTCCATACCATGGGCGTGTCGACCATCATGGGCGCCATCGACAGCGTGCGCCTGTTGGGCACCAACGATGTCTACATGCCGATCACCCCGATGTTCCACGTGCACGCCTGGGGCTTGCCGTATGTGGCGACCATGCTTGGGCTCAAGCAGGTTTACCCTGGCCGTTACGACCCTGAATACCTGGTGGAGCTGTGGCGCAAGGAAAAGGTCACCTTTTCCCACTGCGTGCCGACCATTCTGCAGATGGTCCTCAATTCGAAGGCAGCTCAAGGCACCGATTTCGGCGGCTGGAAAATCGTCATCGGCGGCAGTGCGCTGAACCGCACGCTGTACGAAGCGGCCAAGGCCAAGGGCATTCAGCTGACCGCGGCGTATGGCATGTCGGAAACCGGGCCGTTGGTATCGTGTGCTCATCTCAATGACGAACTGATGGCCGGCACCGAGGACGAACGCACCACGTATCGCATCAAGGCGGGCGTGCCGGGGCCATTGGTGGAGGCGGCGATTGTCGATACCGACGGCAACTTCCTGCCTGCCGATGGTGAGACCCAGGGCGAACTGGTGTTGCGCGCACCGTGGCTCACCGAGGGTTATTTCAACGAACCGCAGAAGGGCGCCGAGCTCTGGGCCGGGGGCTGGCTGCACACTGGCGACGTGGCGACGCTGGACAGCATGGGCGTGATCGACATTCGCGACCGGATCAAGGACGTGATCAAGACCGGCGGCGAGTGGATCTCCTCCCTGGACCTTGAAGACCTGATCAGCCGCCATGTAGCGGTACGCGAAGTAGCAGTGGTGGGCATCGCTGATCCACAGTGGGGCGAACGCCCGTTTGCGCTGCTGGTGATCCGCGAAGGGCATGAGATCGGGGCCAGGGAGCTCAAGGAACACCTCAAGCCCTTCGTCGAGTTGGGGCACCTGAGCAAGTGGGCGATCCCGAGCCAGATCGCCCTTGTTACTGAAATTCCCAAGACCAGTGTCGGCAAGCTCGACAAGAAGCGTATCCGCGTCGACATCACCGAATGGCAGGCTAACAACAGCGCCTTCCTCTCGACGCTTTAAGCGTCTTCTGGCGTGCCCGAAAGGGCACGCCAGCCCCACCAAGCAAGCGCTTGGCTTGTTTAATTCGGATTTTCAGCCATCCTTGCCGTGCCGACAGGTGTCGGACTGGCGAAAGGACTGTTCCAGAGTGGCTGGCAGCTGCAAATCACACTTTAGAGGGATCAAGCTCTACTACCTGCTGGCTATAGTCCGCTCAAGGATTTTTAAGAACGGAGCAAACGCACAAAACGGGGCGATGCAATTTTGGAGTGACTTCGGGACGCCATGGCTCCCCGTCACCCACAACGTTTTTAGAAGTGCTCACTGCCATAACAATAATGCACATGGAGTAGCGTCGATGACATCAGTAAACAAGTTCTGGCGCCGGGCGAAATTGCCCCTGGCGGTCAGTCTCGCCTCTTCGCTCGCCGGGCCTGCATTCGGCGTCAGTTTCAACGTTGGTGAAATCGAAGGTCAGTTCGACTCGTCGCTCTCCCTGGGGATGAGTGTGTCGACCCAACAGCCGAACAAGAATCTGATCGGCGTGAACAACGGCGGGCAGGGCCTGTCCCAGACCTCCGATGACGGCCACCTGAACTTCAAGAGCGGCCAAGCCTTTTCGAAGATCTTCAAGGGCATCCATGACCTTGAATTGAAATATGGCGATACCGGCGTGTTTGTCCGGGGCAAATACTGGTACGACTTCGCGCTGCAAAACGAAGACCTGGAATTCAAGAACGTCAGCAACGACGGCCGCAAGGAAGGCGCCAAATCCTCTGGCGGGCAAATCCTCGACGCCTTCATCTATCACAACTACTCCATCGCCGATCAGCCGGGTTCCGTGCGTCTGGGCAAGCAGGTGGTGAGCTGGGGTGAAAGTACCTTCATCGGCGGCGGCATCAACTCGATCAACCCGATCGATGTGTCCGCGTTCCGTCGCCCGGGTGCCGAGATCAAGGAAGGCCTGATCCCGGTCAACATGTTCTACGTGTCCCAGAGCCTGACCGAAAACCTGTCGGCCGAAGCGTTCTACCAGTTGGAATGGGACCAGACTGTCGTCGACAACTGCGGCACATTCTTCTCGCAGCCCGACATCATTGCCGATGGTTGCAATAACAACCTGCGCGTACTGAACAAGCGCTCGACGATTCCAGGCATCGCGCTGGGCCCGTTGGCTGCCAACGGTGTCGACGTCAACGAGGAAGGTGTTCTGGTCCGGCGTGGCGGTGATCGTGATGCACGCGACAGCGGCCAGTGGGGCGCTTCCTTCAAGTACATGTTCGATCCGCTGGACACCGAGTTCGGCGCCTATTTCATGAACTACCACAGCCGTGCGCCGATCTTCAGCGCCACGGGTGCGCCGCAGTCGGTCTACAACGGCGTGGCGGCATTGCCAGGTCCGTTCCAGGCGCTGGGGCCGTTGGTGGTCGCGGGTAACTCGCAGTACTTCGTCGAATACCCTGAAGACATTCGCCTCTACGGTCTGAGCTTCTCCACCACCCTGCCTACCGGTACGGCGTGGAGCGGTGAGGTCAGCTACCGTCCGAATGCACCGGTGCAGTTGAACTCCACCGACATTCTGTTCGCCGGCATTCGTCCTCTGGGCAACGGCAATGCGAATAATCCTTTGACCAATGCTTCGTTGCTCTCTGCCGCGCCGGGCACTGACCTGCATGGTTATCGTCGCAAAGAGGTCACGCAATTCCAGACCACCCTGACGCACTTTTTCGATCAAGTCATGGGTGCCAGCCGTCTTACGCTGGTCGGCGAAGTGGGCGTGACCCATGTCGGCGGGCTGGAAAGTACCTCTGACGTTCGTTATGGCCGTGATCCGGTCTACGGTCCGGGTGAACTGCCGGCCTCGGGCGCTCTGGACACCTGTATTGCACTCAATACCAGCACCATCAACGGTGCCGGCGCGGGTGCTGCCACGAACAACCGCAGCCGCAACTGCACCAACGAAGGCTTCACCACGCCGACTTCGTGGGGCTATCGCGGTCGTGCGATCTGGGAATACAACGACGTTTTCGCCGGTGTGAACCTCAAGCCGAACGTGGCTTGGTCCCACGACGTCAGCGGTTACTCGCCAGGCCCTGGCGGCAACTTCGAGGAAGGTCGTAAAGCGGTGAGCCTGGGCGTCGATGCCGAGTACCAGAACACCTACACCGCGAGTCTGGCGTACACCAACTTCTTTGATGGCAAGTACACCACTGTCGATGATCGCGATTTCGTAGCGCTCAGCGTCGGCGTGAACTTCTAAGCACTGTTTTTTCAGGACGAACACACATATGAAAATAACAAAGAGTCTGTTCCACGCCGGTGTTCTGGGGCTTTCGCTGCTGGCAACCAGCGTCATGGCGGCGGTCCCCGCTGCCGAAGCGGACAAGCTGGGCAAAAGCCTGACCCCGATGGGGGCCGAGATGGCGGGCAACGCCGACGGTTCGATTCCAGCCTGGAAGCCGATGGCGAAAACCGCCGGCACCGTCGACGGCAAAGGCTTTCTGTCTGACCCGTACGCCAGTGAAAAACCACTGTTTACGATCACGGCGAAAAACGTCGATCAGTACAAGGACAAGCTCGCTCCGGGTCAGTACGCGATGTTCAAGCGCTACCCGGAAACCTTCAAGATGCCGGTTTACCCGTCCCATCGCGGCGCGACCGTGCCGGATGACGTGTTCGCCGCGATCAAGAAAAACGCCACCGCCACTAACCTGGTGTCTGGCGGCAACGGTCTGGAAAACTTTGAAACCGCCGTACCGTTTCCGATTCCAAAGAGCGGCGTTGAAGTCATCTGGAACCACATCACCCGCTATCGCGGTGGCAGCGTGACCCGTCTGGTGACCCAGGCCACGCCGCAGCCGAACGGCTCGTACAGCCTGGTGTACTTCCAGGACCAGTTTGTGTTCCGCGACAAGATGAAAGACTACGACCCGAAAAACCCGGGCAACATCCTGTTCTACTTCAAGCAGAAAGTGACTGCGCCGGCACGTCTGGCCGGTGGTGTGCTGCTGGTACACGAAACCCTCGACCAGGTGAAAGAACCGCGTTCGGCGTGGGTCTACAACGCCGGTCAACGTCGCGTGCGTCGTGCGCCACAAGTGTCCTATGACGGGCCGGGTACTGCGGCGGATGGCCTGCGGACCTCCGACAACCTGGACATGTACAACGGCGCGCCGGATCGTTACGACTGGAAGCTCGAAGGCAAGAAAGAGATGTACATCGCCTCCGACAGCTACAAGCTCGATTCGCCGCAACTCAAGTACGACGACATCATCAAGGCCGGCCACATCAACCAGGATCTGGCTCGCTACGAGCTGCGCCGAGTCTGGCATGTAGTGGCAACCTTGAAGGAAGGTCAGCGTCACATCTATGCCAAACGTGACTTCTACATCGACGAAGACACCTGGCAGGCAGCGGTGATCGATCACTACGACGGTCGTAATCAACTGTGGCGCGTGGCGGAAGCCCACTCCCAGAACTACTACAACGTTCAAGTGCCGTGGTACACCCTGGAAACCTTGTACGACCTGCAATCGGGCCGTTACCTGGCACTGGGCATGAAGAACGAAGAGAAGTCGGCGTATGACTTCGGCTTCACCGCAACTACCAGCGATTTCACACCTGCTGCGTTGCGTCAGGACGGGGTTCGCTAACCTGCACTGAACAGAGGCCGCATCCTCGAAAAACGCCCCGACTGGTTCGGGGCGTTTTTTTGCCTGGGTTTTTTCCATGAGTCTTCGGTGCCTTTGACGCCCCCATCGCGAGCAAGCTCGCTCCCACAGGTAACGCGCTTGTCCATAAAAGTGCGATCGACTGTGGGAGCGAGCTTGCTCGCGATGGGGGCGACTTGGGCTGCCAGGAAAACACCATCGCAGGCCGGACACTTTTGCTTGTATTCTTTTTGTAGCCATTTGTAGCAATAACCTTCATTCCCTCTTCGTTTACCGCTAGTCTGCGGACATCTGCAACGCCGCCATCCGTATTTCAAACAAGAGCCGGCCATGACTGATCTGTCCCCACTCCCGGGCCCTGCAAGCGCTGCCGTCGCGGCACTGGACGGGCGCTTTTTCCGGCCCCCGTTACCTGACGGCCATGTATTGCGGCCTCGTCTGTGCGAGCGCCTGAGTGCCGGCCTCGGTGGCAGGCTGTTGCTGGTCAGTGCGCCCGCCGGGTTCGGCAAGAGCTCATTGGCGGTGGAGTTCTGTCAGGGGCTGCCGGCCCATTGGCAAAGCCTGTGGCTGGGGTTGAGTCCTCGAGACAGCGACCCTGGCCGTTTCCTTGAGCGCTTGCTCGAAGGTCTTCAGGATTACTTTCCGACACTGGGCAGCCAGGCGCTGGGCCTGCTGAAAATGCGCCAACGCCATCAGCCGTTCGCTTTCGAAGAATGGCTGGACGGTTTGCTTGACGAGCTGGCCATTCATCTTTCGCCCATGACACCTTTGTTACTGGTGCTGGATGACTACCATCTGGCCCAAGGCCCGGTGCTCGATCGCTGCCTGCAGTTTTTCCTCAATCATTTGCCCGAGGGCTTGCTGGTCATGGTGACCAGTCGACAACGTCCGGACTGGCACCTGGCGCGTTTGCGCCTGTCGCGCCAACTGCTCGAGTTGCATGAGCAGGACCTTCGACTGACTCACGACGAAGCCCTGACGTTGCTCGACCGACACAGCAGTTCATTGCGTGGCGAGGCCCTGGAAAATCTGATTCAGCGCAGTGAAGGCTGGGTCGCCGGCCTGCGTTTCTGGCTGCTGGCGGCCTCCGAGGCGGGTGCCGACGCTGCATTGCCTCAGTCTTTGCACGGTGGGGAAGGGCTGATTCGCGATTACCTGCTCGAAGAAGTCATCGATTGCCTGCCAGCCGAAGTGCAGTCATTTCTGTACGACACCGCGCCTCAGGAGCGTTTTTGCAGCGAGCTCTGCGACGCCATCCGCGAAGCCCATGACAGTGCCGACATCCTGCGTTTCCTTCAGGCACACCAAGTGTTTCTGGTGCCGCTGGACGAGCACGGCCATTGGTATCGCTATCACCACCTGTTTTCCGACCTGCTGCGCACCCGTCCCATCGCGCAGACGATCGTGCCGGCCGCCAGCCTGCATCTGCGCGCCTGTCGCTGGTTCAATGCACAAGGGCTGCTCGACGAGGCCGTTGAGCAGGCGTTGCGCGCCGGGCACCTGGACGTTGCGGCGAACCTGGTGCAAAACCTTTCTGAAGAACAATTGCTCGCCGAGCAGAACGTCGGCATGTTGCTGCGCTGGAAAATGGACTTGCCCGATAGCCTGCTGATCAGCACGCCGCGGCTGATCGTGCTCTACAGCTGGGCGCTGGGGCTGGCCTGTCAGCTGGATGCTGCCGAGGAGCTGGCGGCCCACTTGAGTCGTTTCCTGCCAGCCCCGTCGGCCACCGCGCAGAAGTCCATGCTGGCGCAATGGCTGGCCCTGAGCGGCATCATCGCCCGAGGGCGAGGCAATCGCGCGCTCACGCAGCTTTACTGCACCGAAGCGCTGCAGAGCCTCCCGGCCAAGCGCTACGGGCAACGGCTGATGTGCCTTTCGACCCTGTCCAACCTGGCGATCGCCGACGGCGATTTGTGGCGTGCCCGCAGCCTGAATCGCGAGTCGCTGGAGTTGGCACAGCGAGTCGGCAACCCGCTGTTCGAAGCGCTGGCCCATTACGACCGCGCGCGCGTGCTTCAAGCGCGTGGGGAAATCCTGCGTTCGTTGCAGGAAGTGCGTCAGGGGCTGCAGCGTCTGCAAGGATTGTCGCCGCAACGGCTTTATGCGGTGCGTGCACGCTTGACCCTGTACGAAGGTTTTCTCTTGGCCGTGCGCTTGCAACCGCAAGCTGCGCGGGCGCGTTTGCAAGCGGGATTGAGTGAAGCCCGCGCCTGTCGCGATATCAGCGTGTTGATTGGCCACTGCGTGATCGCCCGGCTCGAAGGCAGCAGCGGCGAATTCGCCAAAGCCTTCGCCGAACTCGCCGAAGCCGAACGCCTGATGCACATCTGGGACGTGCCGCCGATTTACTACCTGGCGATGATCACGCTGGTCAAATGCGAACTCTGGCTGGCCCAGGGGCGCACCGATCTGGCGGAAGCCTGGCTGTCACGGCTGGGCCAGACTTACAACGGTGAACACGCGGCCGCACCGCCGGAATTTCATCCTCAACTGCCGCTGCATATCGAGTTGCAGCAAGCGTTGCTCGAGGTGATTCAGGGGCAACCGATGCTGGCCGAAGGGCGTTTGAATGCGTTGCTTGAACAAGGGCAGACATCGGGACGGCAAATGCTCAGCGTGATGGCGTTGGCGCAGAAAATAACCTTGTTGCTGGCGGCCGGGCGTGAGCCGGAAGCACGCAAGGCGTTGGTTCAGGCGCTGGAAGCGGCAGCCGGCGGGGTCCTGCAACCGTTTGACGGGTTGTTGACTGCACACCCGGATTGGCTGCGGGGTCAACTGCAACTGTTTCCGCCGACCGTTGTGTCGCAAAACCTGACTGAAAAACTTCCGGCCACGGCTGCTCGCCCGGCCTTGGAGTCATCGCCTGGGGCCGAACAGCTCAGCGCACGTGAGCTGGCCGTTTTGCGCCTGATCGCCCAAGGTTGCTCCAACCAGGAAATCAGCGACCAGTTGTTCATCTCACTGCACACGGTCAAGACCCACGCGAGTCATATCAACAGCAAGCTTGGGGTGGAGCGGCGTACGCAGGCGGTTGCCCGGGCGAAGGAGTTGGGGGTGTTGGCCTAGTCCAAACCTGCGCCCAAGCTTCAACGCAAACGCCGCGAGCAAGTCGGGAGGGCGTATTTGTTTGTACTCCCGCGCCGTTTCGGCGAGGCGTAGAATCCTCAAGCCACACTCACAGCCTTCCGTCTGATACAGGCCAACGACTTCCCATGACTGTTCCAACCCCCGTACTCATCCGCGAAACCTTCCCCGTTGGCCCTTTGCAGTGCAACTGCACGATCATCGGCGACCCGATCACCAAGAAAGCGATCGTGGTCGATCCGGGCGGCAATCATGAGTTGATCCTGGCGCGCCTCGACGCCTTGGGCCTGAAAGTCGTCAGCATCATCCACACCCATGCGCATCTGGATCACTTCCTGGCCTCCGGTCAGCTCAAGGAGAAAACCGGCGCGACCTTGCACCTGCATAAAGAAGATCAGTTCCTCTGGGACAATCTGGAAATGCAGTGCCAGATGTTCGGTGTGCCTTATACGCCAGTGCCGTCACCCGACTGCTGGTTGGCCGACGATGAAGAACTGGCTTGCGGCTGCGGCGTGGCATTGCATACGCCGGGCCATACGCCAGGTTCCATGAGCTTTTGGTTTTCCGAGGCTAAGCTGCTGATAGCCGGCGACACGTTGTTTCGTCGTGGAGTCGGGCGCACGGATCTGTGGGGGGGCGATCAGGCGACTATCGTGCGGTCGATCAAGCAGCGGCTGTATACCCTCGATGAAGATGCGACCGTCGTGACCGGGCATGGTCCGGACACACGACTGGGCGATGAAATGCGCGAAAACCCTTTTGTTCGCGCCTGATTTGTAACAGGTGGAATTTTTGACGGGCGAAATGATCCAACGCCCGCAAAGGTCCAATGCCTGATCCGTTGCACCCTAGAATGCAAAAGTAGGAGCTCTTAATGTTCACCAAGCAGCGTTTGATTATTGTCGCTACGGCTGTTGCCTTGCTGTCTGGCTGCGCCTCGCCCAATCCTTATGACAATCAGGGCCAGGCCAACGGTGGTGGCTCCGAGGGCATGAGCAAGACCGCTAAATATGGCGGTCTGGGTGCCTTGGCCGGTGCCTTGGCGGGTGCTGCCATCAACCACGACAACCGTGGCAAGGGCGCGCTGATTGGCGCCGCTGTCGTGGGTGCTTCCGCTGCCGGGTATGGTTACTACGCCGACCAGCAAGAGAAAAAACTGCGGGCCAGCATGGCCAACACCGGTGTCGAAGTGCAGCGCCAGGGTGACCAGATCAAGCTGATCATGCCGGGCAACATCACGTTCGCGACCGATTCGGCGAACATCGCTTCCAGCTTCTACCAGCCGTTGAATAGCCTGGCGGGCTCGCTCAAGGAGTTCAACCAGAACCAGATCGAGATCGTCGGCTACACCGACAGCACTGGCAGCCGTCAGCACAACATGGACCTGTCCCAGCGTCGTGCGCAGAGCGTGGCGACTTACCTGACCTCGCAAGGTGTCAGCGGCACCAACCTTTCAGCCCGTGGCGCCGGCCCGGATAACCCGATTGCCAGCAACGGCGACGCCAATGGCCGAGCGCAGAACCGTCGGGTCGAAGTCAACCTGAAGGCGATTCCGGGTCAGCAGTATCCGCAGCAATAAACGCGTTACCTTTACTGACCTGACTGAACCCCAGGCGTAAAAAAGCCCCCGGACAATCACTTGTCCGGGGGCTTTTTCATGTCGCGCGAAACCTGATTATTTCTTCAGGCCGTAATGTTCATCGAGCATGCCCGGCGCGTTCGGGGCTTTTGGGGCGTAATCGCGAGGCGGTTCCTGATTGCGCGGAGGCGTCAGGCGCTCCCGTGGCGCTACGGTCGCATCGGAATGCAGGGCGGCCAGCAAGCGTTGGCGAGTCTGCTCGTCCAGGGCCAGGCGGTTGGCGCCCTCGGCGAGGTGATCCTGCACTTCCTGATAGCTCGCAGTCAGTTTCTTGACCAGATTTGCAGTGCTGTTGAAGTGGGTGACCACCTCGTTCTGATAACTGTCGAAACGTTCCTGAATGTCATCCAGCTGACGTTGTGTGCTGCTCGGCGCAGCATTCGGCACCAGGCGAGCGATCAGGAAACCTATGGCGACACCCACAACCAGGGCAAGAGTCGGCAACAACCAAACTAAGAGCGAGTGTTCCACGAGTCCTTCCTCTATAAACGGCTTTGCTTTACGTTAACGGCTCGAACCTGCGCTGTATACCGCGATTCACTCGCAATAGATTGGCACAGACAATTTGCTAGACGAGTCGACCCGATTTGAGGTCACGGAGTTCCTTCCTTGCTTATGCGCGAAACCCCTGTATTGATTGATGGCCCGGTCGGTCAATTGGAAAGTTTGTACCTGGATAACGAGCAGCCTCGAGGCCTGGCACTGATCTGCCATCCGAATCCGGTGCAGGGCGGCACCATGCTCAACAAAGTGGTCTCGACCCTGCAGCGCACCGCGCGCGACGCCGGTTTGATTACTTTACGTTTCAACTACCGTGGTGTCGGTGCCAGTGAAGGCGCCCACGACATGGGTACCGGCGAAGTCGACGATGCCCAGGCCGCGGCCGAGTGGCTGCGGGCCAGGCACCCGGACTTGCCGTTGACGCTGTTCGGTTTCTCCTTCGGCGGTTTTGTGGCGGCCAGTCTCGGCGGGCGCCTGGAAGCCAAAGGCGAGCAGCTCAAGCATTTGTTCATGGTTGCGCCTGCGGTCATGCGCCTGGGTGATCAGGATAAACTTCCACAACAGGGCGATCTGACCCTGATTCAGCCGGAAACCGATGAAGTCATCGATCCGCAAGCTGTCTACGACTGGTCCGACAAACTCGAACGTCCCCATGAGCTGCTGAAAGTGGCAGAATGCGGACACTTTTTTCATGGCAAGCTGACTGATCTCAAGGATCTGATCCTGCCGCGTCTTTCGAATTGATTGCAGTCTGACAAGCGATTACCCATGACGACTCGTACCCGTATTCTCACCGGCATCACCACCACCGGCACGCCGCACCTGGGCAACTACGCCGGCGCCATCCGCCCGGCGATCCTGGCCAGTCGTGACAGCAATGCCGATTCGTTCTACTTCCTGGCCGACTACCACGCCCTGATCAAATGCGATGACCCGCTGCGCATCCAGCGCTCGCGTCTGGAAATCGCCGCGACCTGGCTGGCCGGTGGCCTGGATGTGGATCGTGTGACGTTCTACCGTCAGTCCGACATCCCAGAAATTCCTGAGCTGACCTGGCTGCTGACCTGCGTCGCCGCCAAGGGCCTGCTCAACCGCGCCCACGCCTACAAGGCCTCGGTGGACAAGAACGTCGAGACCGGCGAAGACCCGGACGCCGGCATCACCATGGGCTTGTACAGCTATCCGGTGCTGATGGCCGCCGACATCCTGATGTTCAATGCACACAAGGTGCCGGTCGGTCGTGATCAGATCCAGCACGTGGAAATGGCCCGCGACATCGGCCAGCGCTTCAACCACCTGTTCGGTCAGGGCAAAGAATTTTTCACCATGCCCGAGGCGCTGATCGAAGAAAGCGTCGCCACACTGCCAGGCCTCGACGGTCGCAAGATGTCGAAGAGCTACGACAACACCATTCCGTTGTTCAGCAGTGCCAAGGAAATGAAAGACGCGATCTCGCGGATCGTCACCGACTCCCGCGCGCCGGGTGAAGCCAAGGATCCCGACAACTCGCACCTGTTCACCTTGTTCCAGGCATTCGCCACCCCGGCGCAGTCCGACGAATTCCGCAGCGAGTTGTTGCAGGGCCTGGGTTGGGGCGAGGCGAAAAATCGCCTTTTCCAACTGCTCGACAGCGAGCTGGGCGAGTCTCGTGAGCGTTATCACCAGTTGATCGAACGTCCGGCGGACCTGGAAGACATCCTGCAGGCCGGCGCCAAAAAGGCCCGCTCGGTGGCGACCCCGTTCCTCCACGAACTGCGTGAGGCGGTTGGCCTGCGTTCTTTTGTTGCCCAGACCCAAGTCGCGGCCACCACCAAAAAGAAAGCCGCGAAAGCCGCTCGTTTTGTCAGCTTCCGCGAAGAAGACAGCAGTTTCCGCTTCCGTCTGTTGGCGGCCGATGGCGAGCAATTGCTGTTGTCGCGTAACTTCGCCGACGGCAAAACCGCAGGTCAGGTGACCAAGCAGCTGCAATCAGGCCAGCCGTTGGATGTGCGCAGTGAAGACCGCAGCTTCAGCGTCTGGCTGGAAGGCGAGTGTGTGGCCGACAGCCCGACGTTCGCTGACGATGCCGCTCGCGACGTCGCCATCGAGGCCTTGCGGGTTGCCCTGACCCCTGTTCAGGAATAAATCAACGGCACGGCCCGACCAAGGGCTGATTGCCATTCCCCCGGGCCGTCGCTACAGTGACGGCCCGTTTTTGTTGCCTTGCTAACGAATTATGACGCCCCTAGAACGATATCAAGCTGATCTGAAACGCCCGGAATTCTTCCATGACGCCGCGCAGGAAACTGCCGTGCGCCATCTGCAGCGCCTGTACGACGATCTGGTCGCCGCCTCGCAGAGTAAACCGGGCCTGCTCGGCAAGCTGTTTGGCAAGAAAGACGTGGCACCGGTCAAGGGACTGTACTTTTGGGGCGGCGTTGGCCGTGGCAAGACCTACCTGGTCGATACTTTCTTTGAAGCGCTGCCCTTCAAGGAAAAAGTCCGCACTCACTTCCACCGCTTCATGAAGCGTGTGCACGAAGAGATGAAGACCCTGGGTGGCGAGAAAAACCCGCTGACCATCATCGCCAAGCGCTTCTCCGATGAAGCCCGGGTGATCTGCTTCGATGAGTTCTTCGTGTCCGACATCACCGACGCGATGATCCTCGGCACGCTGATGGAAGAACTGTTCAAAAATGGCGTGACCCTGGTCGCGACCTCGAACATCGTGCCGGACGGCCTGTACAAGGACGGCCTGCAGCGCGCGCGCTTCCTGCCGGCCATTGCGCTGATCAAGCAAAACACTGACATCGTCAACGTCGACAGCGGCGTCGATTATCGTCTGCGTCACCTCGAGCAAGCGGAGCTGTTCCACTTCCCGCTGGACGAAGCCGCTCAGGAAAGTTTGCGCAAGAGCTTCCGCGCTCTGACGCCGGAATGCACGGCTGCGGTCGAGAACGACGTGCTGATGATCGAGAACCGCGAAATCCGTGCCGTACGCACCTGCGATGACGTAGCCTGGTTCGACTTCCGCGAATTGTGCGACGGCCCGCGCAGCCAGAACGATTACATCGAGCTGGGCAAGATCTTCCACGCCGTGTTGCTCAGCGGTGTCGAGCAGATGAGCGTCACCACCGACGACATCGCCCGACGCTTCATCAACATGGTCGACGAGTTCTACGACCGTAACGTCAAGCTGATCATTTCTGCTGAAGTCGAGCTCAAGGACCTCTACACCGGCGGTCGCCTGAACTTTGAATTCCAGCGCACGCTTAGCCGCCTGCTGGAGATGCAATCGCACGAATTCCTGTCCCGGGCGCATAAGCCTTAGGATATTTCGGATAATAAAAAAGGCCTGCATTGCAGGCCTTTTTTTTGTGCTGATCGTTCCCACGCTCTGCGTGGGAATGCCGCCATGGACGCTTCGAAATGTGACGCGGAGCGTCACGGGATGCATTCCCACGCGGAGCGTGGGAACGATCATCGTTTCAAGTCCAGCCCTTAAGCGGCTTGTTGGAATTGCTGCCGATACTGGTTCGGCGACAGTTCGGTGTGCTGGCGGAACAACCGCGCGAAGAAGCTCGCATCGTCATATCCGACCTCATAACTGATGGTCTTGATGCTCTTGCGGCTACCCGACAGCAAGCCTTTGGCGGTCTCGATGCGCAGGCGTTGCAGGTAATGCAGCGGCTTGTCACCGGTGGCGGTCTGGAAGCGGCGCATGAAGTTGCGGATGCTCATGCCGTGCTCGCGGGCCACGTCTTCAAAGCGGAATTTGTCGGCGAAATGCTCTTCGAGCCAGTGCTGGATCTGCAGGATGATCACGTCCTGGTGCAGTTTTTGTCCGCCAAAACCAATACGTCCTGGCGAATAGCTGCGCTGCACTTCGTAGAGAATGTCGCGCGCCACGGCTTGCGAGACGTTGGCGCCGCAGAAGCGTTCGATCAGGTAAATGTAAAGGTCGCAGGCGGAGGTGGTGCCGCCGGCGCAATACAAGTTGTCGGCGTCGGTCAGGTGCTTGTCCTGATTGAGCTGGACCTGTGGAAAGCGTTCGGCGAAGGCGTTGAAGAAGCGCCAGTACGTGGTCGCTTCCTTGCCATTGAGCAACCCGGCTTCGGCGAGCCAGAACACCCCGGTCGCTTCGCCGCACAATACCGCGCCGCGAGCGTGTTGTTCTCTCAGCCACGGCAGGACCTGTGGATAACGTTTGACGAGTGTGTCGAAGTCGTCCCAGAAGGCGGGGAGGATGATGACGTCGGCATTTTCCAGGGCGCCGTCCACCGGCATGATCACATCGCTGAAGCTGTTCACCGGTTTGCCATCGGGGCTGACCAGCCGGGTTTCGAACGCCGGTGTCAGGCCCTGGCCCAGTTGTTTGCCATAACGCAGGCTGGCTAGATGGAAGAAATCCTTGGCTTGCATGAGGGTGGAAGCGAAAACCCGGTCAATGGCCAGGATGCTGACGCGCCGCAAGGGCGTGGAGGCTTGGTTAGACATAATTCAACTTTATTCTTATAGGGGAAAGTGGTCACCAGACGGCTGGATCGTCTTATTTTTTGTCTGATGTGTCCAGTGTCCTGTATCGAATGCGAGGCTTAGTCTCTGAAGGTCAACTCCTTCCAACCAGCGACAGGTGCCGCATGATTCCCAGAACCTTGTTCAGTTCCGAGCACGAACTTTTTCGCGACAGCGTGCGAACGTTCCTCGAAAAAGAAGCGGTGCCGTTCCATGGGCAATGGGAAAAACAAGGCTATATCGACCGTCAACTCTGGAACAAGGCAGGGGAGGCGGGGATGCTCTGCTCGCACCTGCCAGAGGAATATGGCGGGCTGGGGGCGGACTTTCTCTACAGTGCCGTGGTGATCGAGGAGGTCGGTCGCCTGGGGCTGACGGGGATCGGATTTTCCCTGCATTCGGACATTGTGGCGCCGTACATCCTGCACTACGGCAGTGAAGCGCTGAAGCACAAATACTTGCCGAAACTGGTGTCTGGCGAGATGGTCACGGCCATCGCCATGACCGAGCCGGGGGCAGGTTCCGACCTGCAAGGCGTGAAAACCACTGCCGTGCTGGACGGTGATGAATATGTCATCAACGGCTCCAAGACATTCATCACCAACGGCTTTCTCGCTGATCTGGTGATTGTCGTGGCCAAGACAGATCCGAAGGCCGGGGCCAAAGGCA
The DNA here is from genome assembly GCF_030209165.1 of Pseudomonas sp. fls2-241-R2A-110. Taxonomy (NCBI): domain Bacteria; kingdom Pseudomonadati; phylum Pseudomonadota; class Gammaproteobacteria; order Pseudomonadales; family Pseudomonadaceae; genus Pseudomonas; species Pseudomonas sp. fls2-241-R2A-110. The sequence continues at coordinate 95,489 of NZ_JARVSN010000031.1, forward strand.
CCAGCCTGTTTCTGGTCGAGGCCAACACGCCGGGCTTCGACAAGGGCAAGCGCCTGGAAAAGGTTGGCATGAAGGCTCAAGACACGTCGGAGCTGTTTTTCCAGGATGTTCGAGTGCCGAAAGAAAACCTGCTGGGGCAGGCCGGGATGGGCTTCGCGTATCTGATGCAGGAGTTGCCTCAGGAACGCCTCACAGTTGCCATCGGCGGACTCGCTTCGGCCGAAGCCGCGTTGCAATGGACCCTGGATTACACCCGCGAGCGCAAGGCTTTCGGCAAGGCGATTGCAGATTTCCAGAACACTCGCTTCAAGCTGGCGGAGATGGCGACGGAGATTCAGATCGGTCGGGTGTTTGTCGATCGCTGCCTGGAGCTGCACCTGCAAGGCAAGCTGGATGTGCCGACGGCCGCGATGGCCAAATACTGGGGCACCGACCTGCAATGCAAGGTGCTCGACGAATGCGTGCAACTGCATGGCGGTTACGGCTTCATGTGGGAATACCCGATCGCCCGGGCGTGGGCGGATGCGCGGGTCCAGCGGATTTACGCCGGGACCAACGAGATCATGAAGGAGATTATTGCGCGGTCGCTTTGAATTTGTTGTGAGTTCAGTATCGCCATCGCGGGCAAGCCCGCTCCCACCGGTTCAGCGCCGAATCTGTGGGAGCGGGCTTGCCCGCGATTGGGTCTAATGATCGATCAAGGCGCCGGGTTCGGATGATCCTTGTGAATCGCCTCGATCCCTTCCAGCACTTCATCGGAAAGTTTCAGCTCGAAGCTGGCAATGTTGCTGTCGAGTTGCTCCAGCGTCGTCGCGCCAATGATGTTGCTGGTCACGAACGGCTGTTGGGTCACGAACGCCAATGCCATCTGCGCCGGGTCCAGGCCGTGCTCACGGGCTAGCGCCACGTAACGACTGCACGCTGCTTCCGACTGTGCATTGAAATAGCGACTGAAGCGGCTGTAGAGGCTCAGGCGACCCTTTGGCGGCCGGGCGCCGCCTTCGTACTTGCCTGACAGGAAGCCGAACGCCAGCGGCGAATAGGCGAGCAGGCCGCATTGTTCACGGATGGCGATTTCCGCCAGGCCGACTTCGAAACTGCGGTTGAGCAGGTTGTACGGGTTCTGGATCGACACCGCGCGCGGCCAGCCACGGGCTTCGGCCAGGGCGAGGAAGCGCATGGTGCCCCACGGTGTTTCGTTGGACAGGCCGATGTGGCGGATCTTGCCGGCCTTGACCTGTTCGTCCAGCGCTTCGAGGGTGTCTTCCAGTGGCGTGAGGTTGGCTTCGATCTTGTGTTTGTAGCCCAGCTGCCCGAAGAAGTTGGTGCTGCGTTCCGGCCAATGCAGCTGGTACAGATCGATGTAGTCGGTTTGCAGGCGCTTGAGGCTCGCGTCCACGGCTTCGGTGATGTGCTGGCGGTTGTGGCGCAGGTTTTTGTCGCGGATGTAATCGATGGTGTTGCCGGGGCCGGCGATCTTGCTCGCCAGGATCCAGTCGGCACGATCGCCGCGACTCTTGAAGTAATTGCCGATGTAGCGTTCGGTGGTGGCGTAGGTTTCAGCCTTGGGCGGCACCGGATACATCTCGGCGGTGTCGATGAAATTGATCCCGGCGCTTTTGGCCCGTTCAATCTGGGCGAAGGCTTCAGCTTCGCTGTTTTGCTCGCCCCAGGTCATGGTTCCGAGGCAGATGGCACTCACGTTCAGATTGGTTCGGCCTAGCTGGCGATAGTCCATCGGGTGCTCCTTGGGCAAAACAATCATAAAAGCAGGTTGAAATATTTTTCGCAATCTGCATAATTGCGCACCTCTTTCTGCAGTGGAAGTGATGCGCCGCCGCCGAAGAATCTTGCCGTTGAACGGACGCGCCGACCCGAGCCCCCGAAAGCGTCTGTATCCGGCTGCCTTTGACTTGTCAAAGTACGCACTATTCAGTAAGATCCGCCGTCTAATTTACAGGGCGGCCCCTGAGGCTATAAAGAATGAAAACTTTTACTGCTAAACCGGAAACAGTACAGCGCGACTGGTTTGTCGTCGACGCTGCAGGTCAGACCCTGGGTCGTCTGGCCACCGAAATCGCGAGCCGTCTGCGTGGCAAGCATAAAGCTGAGTACACTCCTCACGTTGACACCGGCGACTACATCGTCGTTATCAATGCCGAGCAGATTCGTGTAACCGGTGCTAAAACCACCGACAAGATCTACTACTCCCACTCCGGTTTCCCGGGCGGCATCAAGTCGATCAACTTTGAAAAGCTGATCGCCAAAGCCCCTGAGCGCGTGATCGAGACCGCGGTCAAAGGCATGCTGCCTAAGAACCCGCTGGGTCGCGACATGTATCGTAAGCTGAAAGTCTATGCGGGCGCTGTACACCCTCATACTGCTCAGCAGCCCCAAGAACTGAAGTTTTAACGGAATAGTTCATTATGTCGGCGACTCAAAATTACGGCACTGGCCGTCGCAAGACCGCAACCGCACGCGTTTTCCTGCGTCCGGGTACTGGTAACATCTCCATCAACAACCGTTCGCTGGATAATTTCTTCGGCCGCGAAACTGCCCGCATGGTAGTTCGTCAGCCGCTGGAATTGACTGAGACTGTCGAGAAGTTCGACATCTACGTCACCGTGATCGGTGGTGGTGTAAGTGGTCAAGCTGGCGCAATCCGCCACGGTATCACTCGCGCACTGATGCAGTACGACGAAACCCTGCGTGGCGCTCTGCGCAAAGCTGGCTTCGTTACTCGCGATGCTCGTGAAGTTGAACGTAAGAAAGTCGGTCTGCGTAAAGCGCGTAAGCGTCCGCAGTACTCGAAGCGTTAATTCGCTTTCTCGTTCAAAAAGAACGCCCAACTTCCTCGCGAAGCTGGGCGTTTTTTTATGCGCGTTATTTATCAAAGAATTGCGCTGTGACAACTTGCCACAGCCGTAGAGGCCCTATACTGCAAGGCTTGGCAGTGGAGCCCTTCGGTAATTACCTTGTCAGAATTGGGGCTTTTCATTACCATTCGGCAAAATTTTTATAAGTTCAGATTTTTACTTAGTAGACGCCTGATTTAACAGGCCACAAAGCTGATGGGAGAGGACTGAATGAGCAATGACGGCGTGAATGCAGGCCGGCGTCGCTTCTTGGTAGCAGCCACATCCGTGGTGGGTGCTGCAGGAGCGGTGGGGGCTGCGGTCCCGTTCGTGGGGTCATGGTTTCCCAGTGCCAAGGCGAAAGCCGCAGGTGCACCGGTGAAGGTGAATGTCAGCAAAATCGAGCCAGGCCAGCAGATGATTGCTGAGTGGCGCGGTCAGCCGGTGTTCATTGTCCGCCGTACTGCGGAAATCCTGGGGAATCTGAAGAAGATCGAGGGCCAGCTGTCTGACCCGACCTCCAAGAACTCGACGCAACCGACTTATGTCGACCCGCAAACGCGGTCGATCAAGCCAGAAGTTCTGCTGCTGATCGGTATTTGCACGCACCTGGGTTGCTCGCCGACCTTCCGTCCGGAAGTGGCACCTGCTGATCTGGGCAAGGACTGGGTAGGTGGTTATTTCTGCCCTTGCCACGGTTCCCACTACGATCTGGCTGGCCGCGTCTACAAGTCGCAACCTGCGCCTTTGAACCTGCCAGTTCCCCCGCATTCCTATGAGACCGATGAGATCATTGTCATCGGCGTCGATACGGAGAAAGCGTGATGAGCAAGTTCATGGATTGGGTTGATGCGCGCTTTCCCGCGACCAAAATGTGGGAAGACCATCTCAGCAAGTACTACGCCCCGAAGAACTTCAACTTCTTCTACTTCTTTGGCTCGCTGGCATTGCTCGTTCTGGTTAACCAGATCGTTACCGGTGTCTGGTTGACCATGAGCTACACCCCGTCGGCGGAAGAGGCGTTTGCTTCCGTCGAATACATCATGCGCGACGTCGAGTACGGCTCGATCCTGCGTCTGCTGCACTCCACCGGCGCTTCGGCGTTCTTCATCGTGGTCTATCTGCACATGTTCCGTGGCTTGCTCTACGGTTCGTACCAGAAGCCGCGTGAGCTGGTGTGGGTCTTCGGGATGCTGATCTACCTGGCGCTGATGGCTGAAGCCTTCATGGGTTACCTGCTGCCGTGGGGCCAGATGTCCTACTGGGGTGCCCAGGTGATCATCTCGCTGTTCGGTGCGATCCCGGTCATCGGCAACGACCTGACCCAGTGGATCCGTGGTGACTACCTGATTTCCGGCATTACTCTGAACCGCTTCTTCGCCCTGCACGTGGTTGCCTTGCCGATCGTGATTCTCGGTCTGGTGGTGCTGCACGTCCTGGCGTTGCACGAAGTTGGTTCGAACAACCCGGACGGCGTGGACATCAAGAAACACAAGGACGAAAACGGCGTACCGCTGGACGGCATTGCCTTCCACCCGTACTACACCGTGAAAGATATCGTCGGCGTGGTGGTGTTCCTGTTCATCTTCTGCTCGATCGTGTTCTTCTTCCCGGAAATGGGCGGCTACTTCCTCGAGAAGCCGAACTTTGAAGTGGCGAACGCCTTCAAGACCCCTGAACACATCGCTCCGGTCTGGTACTTCACCCCGTTCTACGCAATTCTGCGGGCGATTCCGGACAAACTCATGGGTGTAATCGCCATGGGTGCTTCGATTGCCATGCTGTTCGTGCTGCCGTGGCTCGACCGGAGTCCGGTCAAGTCGATGCGCTACAAAGGCTGGCTGAGCAGGATCTGGCTCTGGGTGTTCTGCATCGCGTTCGTGATCCTGGGCATTCTGGGCGTTCTGGCCCCAACCCCTGAGCGGACGTTGCTGTCGCAGGTATGTACCTTCCTGTACTTCGCCTACTTCATTCTGATGCCGTTCTACACCCGGCTCGAGAAGACAAAACCGGTTCCGGAAAGGGTGACTGGCTGATGAAAAAACTATTTGCTGTACTGATTCTTGCTGCCATGCCTGTTCTGTCCTTCGCGGCTGAGCACGGTGGTCCCGAGCTGGAAAAGGTCGACATCGACGTTTCCGACAAAGCGGCCATGCAGGATGGCGCGCGTACATTCGCCAACTACTGCATGGGCTGCCACAGCGCCAAGTTCCAGCGTTACGAGCGTGTTGCCGATGACCTTGGCATCCCGCACGACCTGATGCTCTCCAAGCTGGTGTTCACTGGCGCCAAGATTGGCGACCACATGAGCATCGGCATGCAGCCGGCAGACGCCAAGACCTGGTTCGGTGCGGCACCGCCCGACCTGACCCTGGTCGCTCGTGTTCGCGGTACCGACTGGCTCTATGGTTACCTGCGTTCGTTCTATGAAGACCCGGCGCGCCCTTGGGGTGTGAACAACAAAGTCTTCCCGAACGTCGGGATGCCTAACGTTCTGGTCGGCCTGCAGGGTCGTCAGGTGGTAGGCTGCAAACAAGTTCAAATCGTCGAAGACGGCAAAAAGCAATATGATCCGCTGACAGGCACTGCTTTGACTCATGAAGCGTGTGACCAGCTGACTGTGTTGCCGAAAACCGGCACGCTGAACGCAGAGCAGTTCGACGAGAAGGTCAAGAATCTGGTGACCTTCCTGGCCTACTCGGCCAACCCGGTGAAGCTGCAGCATCAGCGCATCGGTACCTATGTGTTGCTGTACCTGGCGTTCTTCTTCGTATTCGCTTACTTGCTCAAGCGCGAATACTGGAAAGACGTCCATTGATAAAGCTTTAAGTAATTGCTGTTAATCGCGCGCGCCCAGGGGCGTCTCTGAAGGTGTAACGAGTCTGGTGAGCCAGGCGTTACGGGAGGCGTCCTCTGGGCGCGCGCGTTTTTCCGCTTCCGATAATTTCAACAAGCGAGGAGGACCGCCATGGGCGTGACCAATCGGTTGGCCTGTTACTCCGACCCCGCCGACCACTATTCCCACCGAGTGCGCATCGTACTTGCAGAGAAGGGTGTCAGCGCAGAGATCATTTACGTGGAAGCTGGTCGCCAGCCGCCTAAACTGATTGAAGTGAACCCTTACGGAAGTCTGCCCACCCTGGTCGATCGTGACCTGGCGTTGTGGGAGTCGACCGTGGTGATGGAATATCTGGATGAGCGTTACCCGCACCCGCCACTGCTGCCGGTTTACCCGGTGGCGCGTGCCAACAGCCGTTTGCTGATTCATCGTATTCAGCGCGACTGGTGTGGTCTGGTGGATCTGATCCTGGATTCGCGGACCAAGGAAGCAGCCCGTGTCGTGGCTCGTAAAGAGCTGCGCGAAAGCCTGACCGGCGTGTCGCCGTTGTTCGCCGACAAGCCGTTTTTCCTCAGTGAGGAACAAAGTCTGGTGGATTGCTGCCTATTGCCAATACTCTGGCGATTGCCGATTTTGGGTATTGAACTGCCGCGGCCTGCCAAGCCGTTGCTTGATTACATGGAGCGCTCGTTTGCGCGTGAGGCTTTCCAGGCGAGTCTGTCTGGTGTCGAACGCGATATGCGCTAAGGCTTAAGGAGCCGCTATGAACTCCAGTCGACCTTATCTGGTCCGCGCGCTCTACGAGTGGATTGTGGACAATGATTGCACCCCGCACATGCTGGTCAATTCCGAGTATCCGTCGGTGCAGGTGCCTCAGGGTTTTGCCAGTGACGGACAGATTGTCCTGAACGTATCACCGGCCGCCGTGCGTCATCTGCACATGGACAACGAAGCGGTCAGCTTCGAAGGGCGCTTCGGTGGCGTGCCGCACACCCTGTACGTGCCTATTGCATCGATCCTGGGCATTTACGCTCGGGAGAATGGCCAAGGCATGGTGTTCGATCTGGAATCGCCCATGGAGGACGAGGAAGAGATCGAGCCGGATGATGATCTTCCGCCACCCGACAGCGAGCCGCCGCGTCCCAGCGGTCGACCCAGTTTGAAAGTGGTGAAGTAATAAAAAAGGCGATCCATATGGATCGCCTTTTTTGTGCCTGCGATTTACGCGTCAGTCGATGTACTCAAACAGCTTCACGATCTTCTGCACGCCGGAAACACCCTGTACCAGGTTGGTCGCCTGTTCCGCTTCCTGCTTGGTCAGCAGGCCGAGCAAGTAGACGATGCCATTCTCGGTGACAACCTTGATGCGCGAGCCCGGGATGTTCGGGTCGGTGAGCATCTGGGTCTTGATCTTGGACGTCAGCCAGGTGTCGTTCTGGCGGGCGAGGAAGCTGGAGGGTGGCAGAATCTGCAGTTCGTTGTGAACCGTCTTCACCCGCTGAACAGCCGAAGCGGCTTGTTCGGCCTTGGCCTTGAGGTCGGCGCGCGGGGTTTGCCCGGCGAGCAACACAACACCGTTGAAGCTGGTGACGACGATGTGCGAATCGTTATCCAGAGCCGGATCGGCCTTGGCGATGTTCACGCCGACCTTGGTGTCGATCAGGGAATCGTCGATCTTGCTGCCGAAGGTGCGTGTGCCGCGGTCATCTTCGATAGGCGCTTCACGGCTGGCGTTAACCACTGATGTGCAGCCGCTGATGCCGAGGCACAGGGTCAAGGCCAGAAGGCCTAGGCGATTAGGGGTCATTCTTCACTCCCGAACAGTTGGCTGTCGATCAAATCGCAAAGGCAATGGATCGCCAGCAGGTGGACTTCCTGAATACGTGCAGTGACATTGGCCGGTACGCGAATCTCGACGTCCTCAGGCAATAGCAGCGATGCCATGCCGCCGCCATCGCGACCGGTCAATGCTACGACAATCATTTCGCGATCATGTGCGGCCTGGATCGCTTGAATAATGTTCGCCGAGTTGCCGCTGGTGGAAATCGCCAGCAATACGTCGCCTGGCTGGCCGAGGGCGCGGATCTGTTTGGAGAAGATTTCGTTGTAGCTGTAATCGTTGGCAATCGAGGTGATCGTCGAGCTGTCGGTGGTCAGCGCAATGGCTGGCAGGCTCGGACGTTCACGCTCGAAGCGATTGAGCAGCTCGGACGAAAAGTGCTGTGCATCGCCGGCGGAGCCACCGTTGCCGCACGAAAGCATTTTGCCCTCGTTGAGCAGGGCGTTGACCATCACCTGGCTGGCTTGCTCGATGTGCGGTGCAAGTACGTCCATCGCCATTTGCTTGGTGTCGATACTGGCCTGAAAAAGCTGGCGAATTCGGGATTGCATGTCCATCTGTGTGACCTTAATTAGCGCGGCTACTTGGCACATGAATGTGCAGCCCGCAAAGCAAAGAGCAAAAGTGTTGGGTGTGGGTGTCCGGTTCGGGGCGCAAGCGATCAGCAGTCGAAGGCATTTTGCATCCAGTTCAACTGATCAAGGCTGCTGTCGATGGCAACCACGTCGAAGCGGCAGGGGGAATCGGCCCAGCGCGACTCGCGCTGAAGAAAATACTGCGCGGCGAAAATCAGTTTCTGCCGTTTGCGCCCATCGATGCTATCGAGTGCGCCACCCCACTGGGTGTTTTTTCTGTAGCGAACTTCAACGAATACTACTGTATCGCCATCAAGCATGACCAGATCAAGCTCGCCACGTTTACACAACCAGTTCTGCGCCAGCAGGCGCAGACCTTGTTGTTGAAGATGCTCGAGCGCATGGCGCTCGGCATCCTTGCCGCTTTGCTGGCGTGACCTGTCGGGCATTAGCGCGCAGTGTCCGGAAGGCGTTGAACCTGGCCGTTGACGAACTGTGCCCACGGCAACTGGCGAACCACCCGTTGATTCTGGGTCATGCCCAGGCTACCCGACTGACCTTCGATGCGGCTGTCCGGCAGTGCCTTGAGTTGCCCAAGGCGCGGTGCCAGGCGATAGGCATCGACGCCCATTGCGTACAGGCGGCCCAGGCTGCCGGCGGCTTGTGGCCATTGCGCGGTGACCTGTTTACGCAGGGGATCGTTGGCGTCCAGCAACCATGGGGTTTCGCAGAAGCGAATGCCGTTCATGTCGTTGTACTGATTCACGTCGCCGCTGGCACTGAATACGTGGGAAGTGGCGTAAACCGGCACGTCACCCGCGTATTGGAAGTTCAGGGTCGGCTTGATCTGCTGGGCTTGTTGCGGTGTGGCAGCCAGGAAGATGAATTCGATGTCCTGGCGGCGCGAAGGCTGGGCCGCAACTTGCGAGCCGACGGTGCTTTGCAGGCTCTTGGCGCGACCTTCACTCTGGCGCAGCTGGAACATGTCGGCAATCTGCTGGGCCAACTGGACCGGCTGGTCGACACGCTCGGTGGCAATGATGGTGCCGCCGTTGGCTTGCCAATCCTGGCTGAAGGCTCTCAGTACGCGATCGCCCCATTCGCCTTTCGGCACCATGATGGCGGCGCGATGCAGGCCATCGGCGCGTGCGCGACGGGACACTTCGCGAGCTTCATCCTCAGCTGCAAGACCGAACTGGAAAAGCTGGGGCGGACCTTGTTCGCCTTCGCTGTAGTTCAGGGCCAGGGTAGTGATCGGCAGTTGTGGGCGAGCGCTGAGCTGTTTGACCAGCGGCTTTTCCAGCGGACCGACCACCAGTTGCACGCCGTCGGCCTGGGCCTTGCGATAGAACTCGTCCATCGAGGTCAGCTTCGAGCTGTCATAGAACTCGATGGCTGGCGGCTTCTGCCCGGCTTGTTGCGCCTGGTAATGAGCGGCCATGAAGCCTTCGCGCAGTGCTTTGCCAACCGATGCCAGCGGGCCGTCTTGCGGCAGCAGCAGCGCGATTTTGCTCAGGGACTGGCTGGCCAGTTCCTTGAGGTTGGTCAGTGGCAACGGCAGCTGGATGGCCGCCGGGTGCTTGGGGTTCTGGGCGCGCCAGTTGTCGATCGCGGCTTGCTGCTGCTCCAGGGTGCCCGCGGTTTTCACCGCCAGCGCCAGGCCCATCCAGCCGCCGAGGTCGTCGGAGGTGGTCGGTTGCAGTTGATCGGTCGGCAACGAGGCAATCAGGATCCAGATCGCTTCGTGGTTCTTGCTGGCCGCATCACCGCTGAGCATTGGCGCGATGAAAATGCGCTCCCGTGCGGCGGCGAGTGTCTGGCCATCGGCTTCAAGGGCGCGAGCATGGACAGTGCCTGTGCGCACCTGTTGCTCGACCGGAAGTTCGCCGAGATGTTGCAGGCTTGGATGGCTCAAGGCCGTCAATGCAGCCTTGGGCTGATTACGCGTCATGGCCAGTTCCGCCGCCAGGGTGCTGGCGAAGACTTGTGGCGCTGGCTTGAGTTGTTCCAGCGGAACCAGTTGCAGGATTTGCGCGGACTGGCCGGCGTTACCCTGACGATAGGCCAGGTCTGCCGCGCTCAGGCGCAGCAGCGAGGCTTTCTCCGCGTCCTTGCTTTGAGCGGCCTGATCGAGCAGTTGCTCGATACTGGCATCCGGGGTCCGTGGAAGTTCGCCAAGGCTGGAAGAGGGCGAGCTGGCGCAAGCCGCCAGCAAGGCAGCGAGGCAGAGGGCAGTGAACAGCCGCAGGCAAGCGATCATGTAGTGTTCCTGATACTCGATCAAATTAGCGTGGAATTGTACCCAAGCACTGGCCGGGGCGCGATGTTACTGGCGTGAATCGATCAATTTAGCTCGTGCAAATGTTGCAGTGGCGCACAAATGACTGGAAATCCCGGGGAGGGCGGGGCGTATCGCAAGCGCCGGTACGCGCTACAATGTCGCCTTTTACCGATCATGAGGTGTGCGCTTTGACTGCTCCAGGTGCTTTGAATTCCGCTGCTGGCTCGCTTTATGTGGTGGCGACGCCCATCGGCAACCTGGACGACATCAGCGCACGTGCGCTGAAGATCCTGCGTGACGTTGCATTGATCGCGGCTGAAGACACCCGTCACTCCCAGCGATTGATGCAGCATTTTGGCATTCCCACGCCGCTGGCGGCTTGTCATGAGCACAACGAACGGGATGAAGGTAGTCGTTTTATCACCCGTCTGCTGGCGGGCGACGATGTTGCGCTGATCTCCGATGCCGGCACACCGCTGATTTCCGATCCTGGTTATCACCTGGTGCGTCAGGCCCGCGCCGCTGGAATCAATGTTGTGCCGGTGCCGGGTGCCTGTGCATTGATCGCAGCGCTGTCGGCGGCGGGGCTGCCGTCGGACCGCTTTATCTTCGAGGGTTTCCTGCCAGCGAAGACGGTCGGTCGTCGTGCTCGTCTTGAGCAAGTCAAGGAAGAGCCGCGCACGCTGATTTTTTATGAGGCGCCACACCGTATCCTGGAATGCTTGCAGGACATGGAGCTGGTATTCGGCGCTGAGCGTCCGGCGTTGCTGGCGCGTGAACTGACCAAAACGTTCGAAACCCTTAAAGGTTTGCCGCTGGCCGAGTTGCGCCAGTTCGTCGAGTCGGACAGCAATCAGCAGCGCGGTGAGTGCGTGGTGTTGGTCGCAGGCTGGGCGGCGCCAGAGACTGAAGATGCGGTCAGCAGTGAAGCCATGCGCATCCTCGATCTGTTGCTCGAAGAGATGCCGCTCAAACGTGCGGCGGCCTTGGCGGCGCAAATTACCGGCGAACGCAAGAATGTGCTCTATCAGGTCGCTCTCGACAGGCAAAAAGGTGAGTGAAAACCGACGTAAAGGCGCGGCCGAAGGCGTTTAGCGCTTGTTCTTCGGTCGCTGTGCCGTTAACCTTCGCGGCGGAGAGTCGATTGGACAGTCGCTGCCCTCTATGAAAATTAGGGGGGGGAGGAAAGTCCGGGCTCCATAGGGCGAAGTGCCAGGTAATGCCTGGGAGGCGTGAGCCTACGGAAAGTGCCACAGAAAATAACCGCCTAAGCGCTTCGGCGCCGGTAAGGGTGAAAAGGTGCGGTAAGAGCGCACCGCACGTCTGGCAACAGTTCGTGGCTAGGTAAACCCCACTTGGAGCAAGACCAAATAGGGTCCCAAGGCGTGGCCCGCGCTGGGACCGGGTAGGTTGCTAAAGATGTCCAGTGATGGCCATCGTAGACGAATGACTGTTCAAGACAGAACCCGGCTTACAGATCGACTCTCCACCTTTTTTCTCCCCTCTGCTTAAATCATTGAGCAGGGTGCCGGTGATAGCAATTTCCCTCCTTCCAGAATCATCAGCAGAAGCACTTTCGTAATACCAAAAAAATCTTACTCTTAACAAACTACTTTAACTTTCGAACGCAGCCTTCTGTGCGCATTCAAGTTATCGGACAAATTCACCTGCCGGATAGTCGTTTCCCCTCTCTTTAGCTTCCTAAATCTCAGTTCTGTAAGGCTTTTCCTTTAAAGCGCGCCTTGACGGTGCGGTGGCCGCATTCCTATAGTGTGCGCAAGTGGCGGAAAGTGGCATGAAGTGGGTTTTTTGAACGTAAAACGCTAATATTTGGAGAAACGCTGTCGTGTTTCGCGGAGCTAACGCTATCAGTCTCGACGCAAAGGGCCGTCTCGCCATGCCGAGCCGGTACCGTGACGAGCTCGTTTCGCGTAGTTCCGGTCAGTTGATCGTGACAATTGATGCCGTTGATCCGTGTTTGTGTGTTTACCCCCTCGATGAGTGGGAAATTATTGAAACCAAACTGCGCGCACTGCCTTCGCTTCGCGAAGAGAACCGCCGCCTGCAACGTTTACTGATTGGTAATGCCGTCGACCTCGAGCTCGATGGCAGTGGTCGTTTTCTGGTTCCGCCGCGTCTTCGTGAATATGCCAAGTTGGATAAACGCGCGATGTTGGTTGGCCAACTGAACAAGTTCCAATTGTGGGACGAGGATGCCTGGGATGCGGTTTCTGCCGCTGACCTGGCTGCTATTCAACAACCGGGCGCCATGCCTGATGAACTGCGTGATTTGATCCTGTGACTATTGATAGCGGCTTTAACCACATCACCGTACTGCTTGACGAAGCCGTCGAGGCTCTCGCCGTACGTCCTGATGGCTGCTATCTGGACGGTACGTTCGGTCGCGGCGGGCACAGTCGGTTGATCCTCAGCCAACTGGGCCCCGATGGTCGGGTCCTCGGATTCGACAAAGATCCTCAAGCGATTGCCACCGGGCAGACGCTGGCGGCCGAAGACGGCCGCTTTGTCGTTGTGCAGCGCAGCTTTGCCGAGCTCGGTTCGGAAGTGGCCGAGCGCGGCCTGCACGGCAAGGTCAGCGGTGTTTTGCTCGACCTCGGCGTGTCTTCGCCACAACTCGACGACCCTGAGCGCGGCTTCAGTTTCCTCAATGACGGCCCACTGGACATGCGCATGGACCCGTCTCGCGGGATCAGCGCAGCCGAGTTCGTCAACACCGCGCCAGTGGAAGAAATTGCCCGGGTATTCAAGGAATACGGCGAAGAGCGATTCTCCGGTCGCATGGCTCGTGCCGTGGCCGAACGTCGCGACATCAAGCCGTTCGAACGCACAGCCGATCTGGCGGAAGTCCTGAAAGTCGCCAACCCGGCATGGGAAAAGGGCAAAAACCCGGCAACCCGTGCATTCCAGGGTCTGCGCATTCACGTCAACAACGAGCTGGGCGATCTGGAAGCCGGCCTTGAAGCCGCGATGGACTGCCTGGAAATCGGTGGTCGTCTGGTCGTCATCAGCTTCCATTCGCTTGAAGATCGCATCGTCAAACTGTTCATGCGCAAGCTGGTAAAAGGCGAAGCCGACAACCTGCCGCGCAACCTGCCGGTTCGCCACGTAGCCTTCGAACCGAAAATCAAAGTCCATGGCAAAGCGCAGACGGCCTCCGACGCCGAACTCAAAGCCAACCCACGTTCCCGTAGCGCCGTCATGCGCGTCGCGGAGAAGCTGCGGTGAGCAAGCTTTTCGCCAAGCCACTTCCCGGCGGAAGCTTTTTCATGCTGCTGCTGTTTCTGGCCGTGCTCGTGTCGGCCATTGGCGTGTCCTACAGCGCTCACTGGAACCGTCAATTGTTGAACTCGCTGTACAACGAGTTGAGCGTGCGCGACAAGGCGCAAGCGGAGTGGGGCCGGTTGATTCTTGAGCAAAGTACCTGGACCGCCCACAGCCGTATCGAAGTCCTGGCCACCGAGCAACTGAAGATGCGCATTCCTGGCGCAGCTGAAGTGAAGATGGTGACGCCATGATGAAGCTCGAAGGCGCACTGTTCCCATGGCGATTCCGCGTGGTCCTGGGTTTGCTCGGCATCATGGTCGTGGCGATTTGCTGGCGTATCATCGATCTGCAAGTGGTCGATCGTGCCTTCCTGAAAGGTCAGGGCGATGCGCGCAGCGTTCGACACATCCCGATTCCTGCTCACCGTGGTCTGATCACCGACCGTAACGGCGAGCCATTGGCCGTGAGTACGCCGGTCACCACCCTGTGGGCCAACGCCAAGGAAATGCAGCTGGCCAAAGAGAAATGGCCGGCACTGGCAGCAGCGCTGGGGCAAGACCCCAAAGCCCTGGCCGAGCGTCTCGAAGCACAGGCCAACAAAGAATTCATTTACCTGGTGCGCGGGCTGACCCCCGAGCAGGGCCAGTCTGTGCTCGATCTGAAAGTGCCGGGCGTCTACGGCATCGAAGAGTTCCGGCGCTTCTACCCGGCCGGTGAAGTCACCGCGCACATGGTCGGGTTTACCGACATTGATGACCACGGGCGTGAAGGCGTCGAGCTGGCGTATGACGAATGGCTCGCCGGTGTCGCCGGCAAGCGACAGGTCATCAAGGATCGGCGCGGCCGACTTATCAAGGATGTCCAGGTCACCAAAAACGCCAAGGCCGGCAAGCCCTTGGCGTTGTCCATTGATCTGCGTCTGCAATACCTGGCCAACCGTGAACTGCGTAACGCGATCATCGAGAACGGCGCCAAGGCTGGCAGCCTGGTGATCATGGACGTGAAGACCGGCGAGATCCTCGCCATGGTCAACCAGCCGACCTACAACCCGAACAACCGTCGCAACCTGCAACCGGCGATGATGCGCAACCGCGCCATGATCGACGTGTTCGAGCCGGGCTCGACCATGAAAGCGATCTCCATGAGCGCCGCGATCGAAACCGGGCGCTGGAAACCGAGCGATACCGTCGAGGTGTACCCAGGCAGCCTGCAGATTGGTAAATACACCATCAAGGACGTTTCCAAGACCGAAGGTCCAGTGCTCGACCTGACCGGCATTCTGATCAACTCCAGTAACGTCGGCATGAGTAAGGTCGCGTTCGACATCGGCGGCGAAACCATTTTCCGTCTCGCGCAGAAAGTCGGCCTCGGCCAGGACACCGGCCTCGGCTTCCCGGGCGAGCGCGTTGGCAACCTGCCGAACTACCGCGAATGGCGCAAGGCTGAAACCGCCACGCTGTCCTACGGCTACGGTATTTCCGTGACCGCGATCCAACTGGTCCACGCCTTCTCGGCCCTGGCCAACAACGGCCGCATCGCACCGCTGACCCTGATCAAGACCGACAAGGCGCCGCAAACCACACAAGTGTTGCCCGAAGCCGTCGCGAAAACCATGCAAGGCATGCTGACCCAGGTGATCGAAGCTCCGCGCGGCGTGTTCCGTGCGCAAGTGCCGGCGTACCACGTGGCAGGCAAGTCGGGTACCGCGCGCAAGACTTCGGTCGGCACCAAAGGCTATGCAGAAAACTCCTACCGCTCGCTGTTCGCAGGCTTCGGCCCGATGAGCGATCCGCGTTACGCCATCGTGGTAGTGATCGATGAACCGACCAAGGCCGGTTACTTCGGTGGTCTGGTTTCGGCGCCGGTGTTCAGCAAAGTGATGTCCGGCACCCTGCGCCTGATGAACATCACCCCGGACAACTTGCCGCCGACTCAAACCGCTAATGCAACACCGGTCGTTCCACTGAAAGCCAATGGAGGGCGCGGCTGATGTCTCTGAGCCTGAACAAGATTTTCGCCCACGCCGGCCGCGATCTGTTGATCCGCGAACTGACCCTGGACAGCCGCAATGTGCGCGCTGGCGACCTGTTTCTCGCCGTTCCGGGCGGCAAGTTCGACGGTCGTGCGCACATTGCCGATGCGTTGCAGCGTGGTGCTGCCGCCGTGGCGTATGAGGTTGAAGGCGCCACCGTGCTGCCGATCACCGACGTGCCATTGATTCCGGTCAAAGGCCTCGCGGCGCAGCTGTCGGACATTGCCGGGCGTTTTTATGGCGACCCGAGCCGGCACCTGAATCTGATCGGCGTGACCGGCACCAACGGTAAAACCAGCGTCACGCAATTGGTCGCGCAAGCCCTGGACCTGCTCGGCCAGCACTGCGGCATTGTCGGCACCCTGGGCACTGGTTTCTACGGAGCACTCGAAAGTGGATTGCACACCACGCCGAACCCGATTGCCGTGCAAGCGATGTTGGCTGACCTGAAAAAGGCCGGCGCCAAAGCCGTGGCCATGGAAGTGTCTTCCCACGGCCTGGATCAAGGTCGCGTAACTGCGCTGGCGTTTGACGTGGCGGTGATGACCAACCTGTCCCGCGATCATCTGGATTACCACGGCACCATGCAAGCCTATGGCGAAGCCAAGGCCAAGCTGTTTGCCTGGAACGATTTGAAGTGCCGGGTGGTTAACCTCGACGATGAGTTCGGCCGCCAATTGGCCGCCGATAAAGGCGAGTCGCGCCTGATTACCTACAGTCTGGAAAACACCAGCGCCTACCTTTATTGCCGTGAAGCGCAGTTCGATGACGAAGGCGTACGCGCCACATTGGTCACGCCCCAGGGCGAGCATCATTTGCGCAGCACGCTGCTCGGTCGTTTCAACCTGAGCAATGTGCTGGCTGCGGTCGGCGCCTTGCTCGGCCTGGATTACGCGCTGGACGAAATCCTCAAGGTCCTGCCGAAGCTCGAAGGCCCGGCGGGTCGCATGCAGCGTCTTGGCGGCGGCAATCAACCTTTGGTTGTGGTCGATTACGCCCACACGCCCGATGCTCTGGAAAAAGTCTTGATGGCCCTGCGTCCCCACGCCAAAGGTCGCTTGCTGTGCCTGTTTGGTTGCGGCGGTGATCGCGATCGCGGCAAGCGTCCGCTGATGGCCGAAGTGGTCGAGCGTCTGGCCGATGGCGTGCTGGTGACCGATGACAACCCGCGCACCGAAGATCCAGCCGTGATTTTCGACGACATCCGTGTCGGTTTCACCAACGTGGATAAAGTCACCTTCGTCGCGGGCCGTGGCCAGGCGATTGCCCAATTGATCGCCAGCGCTTCGGTGGACGACGTGATTGTCCTGGCCGGCAAAGGTCACGAGGACTATCAGGAAATCAACGGCGAGCGTCACGATTTCTCCGACCTGGTCGAGGCTGATCATGCCTTGACCGCATGGGAGGTAGCTCATGCTTAAGCCCTGCAAATTGAGCCAGCTGACCAGCGCACTGAGCGGTCGGATGGTCGTGGCCGACGCCACGTTCGATGGCGTCAGCATCGACAGCCGCGCGATCAAGCCCGGCCAACTCTTTATTGCCCTGACCGGTCCGCGCTTCGACGGTCATGACTATTTGAATGACGTGGCAAACAAAGGCGCCGTCGCGGCGCTGGTCGAGCGTGAAGTCGCCGACAGTGCGCTGCCGCAATTGGTGGTCAAAGACACTCGCCAGGCCCTTGGCCAGTTGGGCGCGATGAACCGTGCAGCGTTCACCAACCCGGTCGCCGCAATCACCGGTTCCAGCGGCAAGACCACCGTCAAGGAAATGCTCGCGAGCATCCTGCGTACGCGCGGTCCGGTGCTGGCGACCCGTGGCAACCTGAACAATGACCTCGGCGTGCCGTTGACCTTGCTCGAACTCGCACCGGAACACACCGCTGCCGTGATCGAGCTTGGCGCGTCGCGTCTGGGTGAAATTGCCTACACAGTCGGCATGACCAAACCGCATGTGGCCGTGCTGAACAACGCCGGGACTGCCCATGTTGGCGAGTTCGGCGGGCCGGAAAAAATTGTTGAAGCCAAGGGCGAGATTATTGAAGGGCTGGACGCCGATGGCGTCGCCGTTCTGAATCTGGACGACAAGGCGTTCGGCATCTGGAAGACCCGCGCTGCCGGCCGCAAAGTCCTGACGTTTGCCTTGAGCAATGTCAGCGCCGACTTCTACGCCAGTGATCTGGACCGCGATGCACGCGGTTGCCCGTCCTTCAATCTGCACAGCCCTGAAGGTGTGGAGCGCGTTCAACTGAACCTGCTCGGCACCCATAACGTCGCCAACGCCATGGCTGCCGCTGCCGCCGCACACGCCTTGGGCGTGTCGCTGTTGGGCATTGCCACCGGTCTCGGCGCGGTGCAACCGGTGAAGGGCCGCACCGTCGCGCAACTGGCCAGCAATGGCATGCGCGTGATCGATGACACCTACAACGCGAACCCCACCTCCATGTGCGCGGCCGTTGATATACTCGCCGGCTTTTCCGGCCGCACCGTTCTGGTGCTCGGGGATATCGGCGAGTTGGGCGACTGGGCGGAGCAGGGGCACCGGGATGTGGGCGAGTACGCCCGCGGCAAGGTTTCCGCGCTTTACGCTGTCGGGCCATTGATGGCTCACGCCGTAAACGCTTTCGGCCCGCAAGCTTTTCACTTCAGCACTCAGGCTGAACTGATCAAGGCACTCGGCGCCGAGCAGGACACAAACACCACTATTTTGATCAAGGGCTCGCGCAGCGCTGCGATGGAAAACATCGTCGCCGCTTTGTGCGGGTCCAGTCTGGAGAAACATTAATGCTGCTGCTGCTAGCGGAGTATCTGCAACAGTTCTACAAAGGCTTCGCGGTCTTTCAGTACCTGACCCTGCGCGGGATCCTCGGTGTGCTGACCGCGCTGGTTTTGTCGCTGTGCTATGGCCCGTGGATGATCCGCACTTTGCAGAACCGTCAGATCGGTCAATCCGTTCGTAACGACGGTCCACAATCGCACCTGTCCAAATCCGGCACCCCGACCATGGGCGGCGCGCTGATTCTGTCGTCCATCGGCGTCAGCACCTTGCTCTGGGCTGACCTGAGCAATCGCTATGTCTGGACCGTTTTGCTGGTGACATTGCTGTTCGGCGCTATCGGCTGGGTCGATGACTACCGCAAGGTGATCGAGAAAAACTCCAAAGGTTTGCCAAGCCGCTGGAAGTACTTCTGGCAGTCGGTGTTTGGCCTCGGCGCAGCGATCTTCCTTTATATGACCGCGACCTCGCCGGTGGAAACCACGCTGATCCTGCCGATGCTCAAGGACTACAGCATTCCGTTGGGCATAGGCTTCGTCGTCCTGACTTACTTCGTGATTGTCGGCTCGAGCAACGCCGTTAACCTGACCGACGGCCTCGACGGCCTGGCGATCATGCCGACCGTGATGGTCGGTGGTGGCCTGGGCATTTTCTGCTACCTGTCGGGTAACGTGAAATTCGCCGAATACCTGCTGATTCCCTACGTCCCCGGCGCAGGTGAGTTGATCGTGTTCTGCGGCGCGTTGATCGGTGCGGGCCTGGGCTTTCTCTGGTTCAACACCTATCCGGCACAGGTTTTCATGGGTGACGTCGGCGCACTGGCGCTGGGCGCGGCCCTAGGCACCATCGCGGTGATCGTCCGTCAGGAAATCGTCCTGTTCATCATGGGCGGCGTGTTCGTGATGGAAACCCTGTCGGTGGTTATCCAGGTTGCTTCTTTCAAGATGACCGGTCGCCGCGTGTTCCGCATGGCACCGATTCACCACCACTTTGAACTCAAGGGCTGGCCTGAGCCGCGCGTGATTGTCCGTTTCTGGATCATCACCGTGATTCTCGTATTGGTCGGCCTTGCCACCCTGAAGCTGAGGTAGAAACTCGTGTCTCTGATCGCTTCTGACCACTTCCGCATCGTTGTCGGCCTCGGCAAGAGCGGCATGTCCCTGGTTCGCTTCCTGGCGAACCGGGGCACGTCGTTTGCCGTGGCCGATACGCGGGAAAATCCACCGGAACTGGCCACGCTCAAGCGTGACTATCCGCACGTGGAAGTGCGTTGTGGCGAGCTGGACGTCGAATTCCTGTGCCGCGCCGACGAGCTCTACGTGAGCCCCGGCCTAGCCCTGGCGACCCCGGCCCTGCAGGCTGCCGCCGCCCGTGGCGTGAAATTGTCCGGCGACATCGAGCTGTTCGCGCGAAATGCGAAGGCGCCGATTGTGGCCATCAGCGGTTCCAACGCGAAAAGCACCGTGACCACCCTGGTCGGCGAGATGGCGGCAGCGGCGGGCAAGCGCGTCGCAGTGGGCGGCAATCTCGGTACGCCGGCGCTGGATTTGCTCAGCGATGACGTCGAGTTGTACGTGATGGAATTGTCGAGCTTCCAGCTCGAAACCACTGACCAACTCAACGCTGAAGTGGCCACCGTGCTCAACGTCAGTGAAGACCACATGGACCGCTACAGCGGCCTGCCGGCCTATCACCTGGCCAAGCACCGGATTTTCCGCGGGGCCAGGCAGTTTGTGGTCAACCGTCAGGACGCCCTGAGCCGTCCGTTGATGGGCGAAGGTCAGCCGTGCTGGACGTTCGGCCTGAGCAAACCTGATTTCAAGGCCTTTGGCATTCGCGAAGAAAACGGCGAGAAGTACCTGGCGTTTGAATTCCAGAACCTGATGCCGGTGCGCGAGTTGAAAATCCGTGGCGCCCATAACCAGTCCAATGCCCTGGCGGCGTTGGCGCTGGGCCATGCCGTCGGCCTGCCATTCGACGCCATGCTGTCGAGCCTGCGCACGTTTGCCGGGCTTGAGCATCGCTGCCAGTGGGTCCGTGACCTGGATGGCGTGAGCTACTACAACGATTCCAAAGCCACCAACGTCGGCGCCGCACTGGCCGCCATCGAAGGTTTGGGCGCGGACATTGACGGCAAGGTGGTGTTGATCGCCGGGGGCGACGGCAAAGGCGCCGAGTTCAAGGATCTGCGTGATCCCGTGGCCGCCAACTGCCGCGCCGTCATTTTGATGGGGCGCGACTCCGACAAGATCGGTGAGGCCATCGGCGATGCGGTGCGGTTGATCCGGGTCGGTTCGCTGGTTGAAGCGGTGGAGCAATGCCGCGCCGCTGCACAACCGGGCGATGTGGTGCTGCTGTCGCCAGCCTGCGCCAGTTTCGACATGTTCAAGAATTATGAAGACCGTGGTCACCAGTTCGTCCGCGCCGTGGAGGATCTGGCATGAGCCTGCGAAACATCATCAAGCCTTACCCGTCGCCGATCATCACCGGGCGCGGTATCGACCTCGACTTCCCGATGCTCGCCGGTTGCCTGGCCTTGATCGGCCTCGGGCTGGTCATGATCGCCTCGGCCTCGACCGAAGTGGCGGCGGCGCAATCGGGCAGCGCCCTGTATTACATGATTCGCCACCTTATCTACATCGTGCTGGGACTGGGCGCCTGCGTCATCACCATGATGATTCCGATCGCCACCTGGCAGCGCCTGGGCTGGCTGATGCTGCTGGGTGCGTTCGGTCTCCTGGTGATGGTGATCGTTCCGGGGATCGGCCGTGAAGTGAACGGTTCGATGCGCTGGATCGGCTTCAGTTTCTTCAACGTTCAGCCTTCCGAGATCGCCAAGGTGTTCGTGGTGATCTACCTCGCCGGTTACCTGGTGCGTCGCCAGAAAGAGGTACGTGAAAGCTGGATGGGCTTCTTCAAGCCGTTCATCGTTCTATTGCCAATGGCTGGCCTGCTGCTGATGGAGCCTGACTTCGGTGCCACCGTCGTGATGATGGGGGCCGCCGCGGCGATGCTGTTCCTTGGCGGGGTCGGGCTGTTCCGGTTTTCCCTGATGGTGGTCCTGGCGGTTGCGGCGGTGGTGTTGCTGATTCAAGTGCAACCCTATCGAATGGCGCGTCTGACCAACTTTGCCGATCCATGGGCCGACCAGTTCGGCGCCGGCTATCAGTTGTCGCAGGCATTGATCGCCTTCGGTCGCGGTGAATGGCTGGGTGTTGGCCTGGGCAACAGCGTGCAGAAACAGTTCTACCTGCCGGAAGCCCACACCGACTTCGTGTTCTCGGTCCTGGCCGAAGAGCTGGGGGCCGTGGGTTCCTTGTGCACGGTCGCGCTGTTCGTCTTCGTGTGTATTCGCGGCATGTACATCGGTTATTGGGCCGAGAAGGCCAAGCAATTCTTTGCCGCCTACATTGCGTACGGCTTGTCGTTCCTGTGGATCGGCCAGTTCCTGATCAACATCGGCGTGAACGTCGGTCTGCTGCCGACCAAGGGCCTGACCCTGCCGTTCCTCAGTTATGGCGGCAGTTCGTTGGTGATCTGCGGTGCTTGCCTTGGGTTGTTGTTGCGCATCGAGTGGGAGAGTCGAACCCACCTGGGCAGCGAAGAAATGGAATTCCAAGAGAGCGACTTCGCCGAGGAGTCGACCCATGGGCGCTAACGTATTGATCATGGCGGGCGGCACCGGCGGCCACGTGTTTCCGGCGCTGGCTTGCGCTCGCGAGTTTCAGGCCCGCGGTTACACCGTGCACTGGCTTGGAACGCCCCGTGGCATCGAGAACGACCTGGTGCCGATGGCCGGTATCGAGCTGCATCGGATCAACGCCAGCGGCGTGCGCGGCAAGGGCAAATTGTCCCTGCTCAAGGCCCCGTTCATGGTGCTCAAATCTGTCTGGCAGGCGCGGGCGATCATTCGCCAGCTGCGGCCAGTATGTGTCGTCGGCTTCGGTGGTTTTGTGACCGGTCCCGGCGGTGTCGCAGCCAAACTGGCCGGCGTGCCGGTGATCGTTCATGAGCAGAACGCGGTGGCCGGTACCGCCAATCGGTTGCTGGTGCCGTTGGCCGCCCGAGTCTGTGAAGCGTTCCCCGACACCTTTACCCTGTCGGACAGCCGTCGGACCACCGGTAATCCGGTGCGCACCGAGCTGTTCCTCGAAACACCGCGACAGGCCCTGGCCGGTCGCAAGGCGCGTTTGCTGATCCTGGGTGGAAGCCTGGGCGCAGAACCGTTGAACAAGTTGCTGCCTGAAGCCCTGTCGCAAGTCGCCCCCGACCTGCGCCCGGAAGTGTTTCATCAGGCCGGCAAAAACCACGATGAAGTGACTGCAGAGCGCTATCGCGCGGCTGGCGTCGAGGCGCAAGTGCAGCCCTTCATCAAAGACATGGCTCAAGCCTATGGCTGGGCCGACCTGGTGGTGTGCCGCGCAGGCGCATTGACCATCAGTGAACTGGCTGCCGCCGGTCTGCCCTCGTTGCTGGTGCCTTTGCCCCACGCGATCGACGATCACCAGACCCGCAACGCCGATTATTTGGCCCGTGAAGGCGCTGCCTTCCTGTTGCCGCAAAGAACGACTGGCGCAGCGGATCTTGCCGCACGCCTGACAGAGGTCCTGATGCAACCGCAACGACTCAATGACATGGCCAGCGCGGCACGCCGCCTCGCCAAACCCGATGCAACCCGTAACGTGGTCGATACCTGTCTGGAGGTGGCCCATGGTTGAGAATCAGAAAGCCATGCCGCAACCGGAAATGCGCCGCATCCGTAAAATCCACTTCGTCGGCATCGGCGGCGTGGGCATGTGCGGCATCGCCGAAGTGTTGTTGAACCTGGGCTATCAAGTGTCCGGTTCCGACCTGAAAGCGTCGCCGGTGACCGAGCGTCTTGAATCGTTCGGTGCGCACATTTTCATCGGCCACCGTGCCGAGAACGCCGCTTCTGCCGACGTGCTGGTGGTGTCGAGTGCCGTGAACACCTCCAACCCGGAAGTCGCCACCGCACTGGAACGCCGCATTCCTGTGGTGCCACGCGCCGAGATGCTGGCCGAGCTGATGCGCTATCGCCACGGCATCGCTGTCGCCGGGACCCACGGCAAAACCACCACCACCAGCCTGATCGCTTCGGTGTTCGCGGCCGGTGGCCTGGACCCGACGTTCGTCATCGGTGGCCGTCTGAATGCCGCGGGCACCAATGCCCAACTCGGCACCAGCCGCTACCTGATCGCCGAAGCCGACGAAAGCGATGCGAGCTTCCTGCACTTGCAGCCCCTGGTGGCCGTGGTCACCAACATCGACGCCGACCACATGGCGACCTACGACGGCGACTTCAACAAACTGAAGAAAACCTTCGTCGAGTTCCTGCACAACCTGCCGTTCTACGGTCTGGCGGTGGTGTGCCTGGACGATCCGGTGGTGCGTGAAATCCTGCCGCTGGTGAAACGTCCTACGGTTACCTACGGCTTCGGCGATGACTGCGACGTGCGCGCCATCAATGTGCGCCAGCAGGGCATGCAGACTTTCTTCACCGTGCTGCGCCCTGATCGCGAACCGCTGGATGTCTCGGTGAACATGCCGGGCAACCACAACGTATTGAACGCGCTGGCGACCATCTGCATCGCCTCCGACGAGGGCGTCAGCGATGAGGCCATCGTCCAGGGCCTGTCCGGGTTCCAGGGTGTCGGTCGACGCTTCCAGGTCTATGGCGAACTGCCGGTCGAGGGCGGCAACGTGATGCTGGTCGACGACTACGGTCACCACCCGACTGAAGTCGCCGCTGTAATCAAAGCCGTGCGCGGTGGCTGGCCGGAGCGCCGTCTGGTGATGGTTTACCAGCCGCACCGTTACAGCCGCACCCGCGACCTGTACGACGATTTCGTCAATGTATTGGCCGACGCCAACGTGTTGCTGCTGATGGAAGTCTATCCGGCCGGTGAAGAACCGATCCCGGGCGCCGACAGCCGCAAGCTGTGCAACAGCATTCGTCAGCGGGGCCAGCTCGACCCGATCTACATCGAGCGCGGTGTCGACCTTGCGCCGCTGGTCAAGCCGCTGCTGCGTGCCGGCGACATCCTGCTGTGCCAGGGCGCCGGTGATATCGGTGGTCTCGCCCCGAAACTGTTGGCCAGCCCGCTATTCGCGGGTGCTGTTGCCGCACCGACTCCGGGGAAATTGAAATGACTGCTGCCTACGCCAACCTCGTCTCCACGATCGCACCGAAAGACTTCGGCCGCGTTGCCGTGCTGTTCGGCGGCAAGAGTGCCGAGCGTGAGGTTTCCCTCAAGTCGGGCAACGCTGTTCTCGACGCGCTGCTGAGCGCCGGGGTGGACGCGTTCGGCCTCGACGTGGGCGATGACCTGTTGCAGCGTCTGCTGAACGAAAAAATCGACCGCGCCTTCATCATTCTCCACGGTCGTGGCGGTGAAGACGGCAGCATGCAGGGCCTGCTCGAGTGCCTGGGCATTCCGTACACCGGCAGCGGCATTCTTGCCTCGGCACTGGCGATGGACAAGCTGCGCACCAAACAGGTCTGGCACAGCCTCGGGATTCCGACGCCACGCCACGCCGTACTGAGTTGCGAGGCCGATTGTATTTCGGCAGCGACGGAACTGGGCTTCCCTTTGATCGTCAAACCGGCCCATGAAGGTTCAAGTATCGGTATGGCCAAAGTGACCTCCGCGCCGGAGTTGATCGACGCCTGGAAAGCGGCCAGTACCTACGATTCGCAAGTGTTGGTCGAGCAATGGATTCAAGGTCCGGAGTTCACCATCGCCACCCTGCGTGACCAGGTGTTGCCACCGATTGCCCTGGGCACGACGCACAGTTTCTACGACTACGACGCCAAGTACGTGGCCTCCGATACCCAGTACCGGATTCCGTGTGGCCTGGACAGCAACAAGGAAAAAGAACTGATGGACCTCACGGCGAAAGCCTGTGAGGCGCTGGGTATCGCCGGTTGGGGCAGGGCAGACGTGATGCAGGACGCCGACGGGCAGTTCTGGTTCCTGGAAGTCAACACCGCACCGGGCATGACCGATCACAGCCTGGTGCCGATGGCGGCCCGTGCTGCCGGTCTGGATTTCCAGCAATTGGTTCTGGCGATTTTGGCCGCCAGCATTGCCGGCAACAACGAGCCTCGAGGTTAAGACCATGCAAGGCGCACAGCTGAGACATCAGCCCCCTCCAGTACCCGGCCGCAAGCCGGTGCCGCGGGGTGCCAGCCGAATGGTGGCGAAAGAGCCGATGTCCGCGCGCCTGCCCAAAGCCAATTTCGGCTTTCTCAAAGCCTTGTTCTGGCCGGTGCTGTTGGTTGCACTGGGGTTCGGCACTTACGAAGGCGCACAGCGTTTGCTGCCGTACGCCGACCGGCCGATCACCAAGATCAACGTGCAGGGCGATTTGAGTTACATCAGCCAGCAAGCGGTGCAGCAGCGGATCGCCCCGTACGTGGCGTCGAGCTTCTTCACCATCGACCTGGAGAGCATGCGCACCGAGCTTGAAACCATGCCATGGATTGCCCACGCCGAAGTGCGTCGGGTGTGGCCGGATCAAGTGGTGATCCGCCTGGAAGAACAACTGCCCGTGGCCCGTTGGGGCGATGAGTCGCTGTTGAACAACCAGGGGCAGGCCTTCACCCCGCGTGAGCTGGCGAACTATGAACACTTGCCACAGCTGTTCGGTCCACAACGGGCACAACAGCAAGTGATGCAGCAATACCAGGTGCTGAGCCAGATGCTCAGGCCGTTGGGCTTCTCGATTGCACGCCTGGAATTGCGTGAACGAGGCAGCTGGTTCCTGACCACCGGCGCCGGCAGCGCGGGTCCGGGGATCGAACTGCTGCTGGGACGCGGCAACCTGGTGGAAAAGATGCGCCGCTTCATTGCCATCTACGACAAGACGCTTAAAGAACAGATTACGAACATTGCGCGCATCGATCTGCGCTACGCCAACGGCCTCGCTGTTGGCTGGCGGGAACCTGTAGCGCCCACGACAGCCCAACCCGCTGTCGCGAAGAATTAAGAAGAGGCAGGACCCATGGCAAACGTGCAAAGCGGCAAAATGATCGTCGGTCTCGATATCGGCACCTCCAAGGTGGTGGCGCTGGTCGGCGAGGTCTCGGACGACGGCACGCTGGAAATCGTCGGGATCGGCACTCATCCGTCCCGTGGCCTGAAGAAAGGCGTGGTGGTGAACATCGAGTCCACCGTGCAATCGATTCAGCGCGCGATCGAAGAAGCGCAGCTGATGGCCGGTTGCCGGATCCACTCGGCGTTCGTCGGCGTGGCCGGCAATCACATCCGCAGCCTGAACTCCCACGGCATCGTGGCGATTCGTGATCGCGAAGTCAGCGCCGCCGACCTTGAGCGCGTCCTCGACGCCGCCCAGGCCGTGGCGATCCCGGCTGACCAGCGCGTATTGCACACCCTGCCGCAGGATTACGTGATCGATAACCAGGAAGGCGTTCGTGAGCCTCTGGGCATGTCGGGCGTACGTCTGGAAGCCAAGGTTCACGTGGTGACCTGCGCCGTCAACGCCGCACAGAACATTGAAAAATGCGTGCGTCGCTGTGGCCTGGAAATCGACGACATCATTCTCGAGCAGCTGGCGTCCGCGTATTCGGTGCTGACCGACGACGAGAAAGAGCTGGGCGTGTGCCTGGTGGACATCGGTGGCGGCACCACCGACATCGCGATCTTCACCGAAGGCGCGATCCGTCACACCGCGGTGATCCCGATTGCGGGCGATCAGGTGACCAACGACATCGCGATGGCGTTGCGCACCCCGACCCAGTACGCCGAAGAAATCAAGATTCGCTACGCCTGCGCCCTGGCCAAGCTGGCCGGTGCCGGTGAGACCATCAAGGTCCCAAGCGTTGGCGACCGTCCGCCGCGCGAGCTGTCGCGCCAGGCCCTGGCCGAAGTGGTCGAGCCGCGTTACGACGAACTGTTCACGCTGATCCAGGCCGAACTGCGTCGCAGCGGCTACGAAGACCTGATCCCTGCCGGCATCGTGCTGACCGGCGGTACATCGAAAATGGAAGGCGCGGTCGAACTGGCCGAAGAGATCTTCCACATGCCGGTCCGCCTGGGCGTGCCTCACGGCGTCAAGGGTCTGGATGACGTGGTCCGCAACCCGATTTATTCCACTGGCGTTGGCTTGTTGATGTACGGCCTGCAAAAGCAGTCCGACGGGATTTCGTTCTCGGGCATCAGCAGCCGCGACAGCTACAGCAATGAAGAACCGAAAGCCGCCTTGCTCGATCGCATCAAGAGCTGGGTACAAGGCAACTTCTAAAGATTTACCGCAGCACCGTTGTAGATACAGGCAGTAGGCGAAAAAACTAGAGAACGTAAAGGAGAGGGAAAATGTTCGAACTCGTAGACAACATCCCCGCAAGCCCGGTTATTAAAGTTATCGGTGTTGGCGGAGGCGGCGGCAACGCTGTCAACCACATGGTCAAGAGCAACATTGAAGGCGTTGAATTCATCTGCGCCAACACTGATGCCCAGGCGCTGAAATCCATCGGCGCGCGGACCATCCTGCAACTGGGTACCGGCGTGACCAAAGGTCTGGGCGCTGGCGCCAACCCTGAAGTAGGTCGTCAGGCCGCTCTCGAAGACCGTGAGCGCATTGCCGAAGTCCTGCAGGGCACCAACATGGTGTTCATCACCACTGGCATGGGCGGTGGTACCGGTACCGGTGCTGCGCCGATCATTGCTGAAGTGGCCAAGGAAATGGGGATTCTCACCGTTGCGGTGGTGACTCGTCCGTTCCCGTTCGAAGGCCGCAAGCGCATGCAGATCGCTGACGAAGGTATCCGTCTGCTGTCTGAAAGCGTTGACTCGTTGATCACCATTCCCAACGAGAAGCTGCTGACCATCCTCGGTAAGGACGCAAGCCTCTTGTCGGCTTTCGCCAAGGCTGACGATGTACTGGCCGGTGCCGTTCGCGGTATCTCCGACATCATCAAGCGTCCGGGCATGATCAACGTCGACTTTGCCGACGTACGCACCGTGATGAGCGAAATGGGCATGGCGATGATGGGCACTGGCTGCGCCAGCGGTCCGAACCGTGCACGCGAGGCCACCGAAGCGGCCATTCGCAACCCGTTGCTCGAAGACGTGAACCTGCAAGGTGCACGCGGCATCCTGGTGAACATCACCGCCGGTCCTGACCTGTCCCTGGGTGAGTACTCCGACGTGGGTAGCATCATCGAAGCCTTCGCTTCCGAGCACGCAATGGTCAAGGTCGGTACCGTTATCGATCCGGACATGCGCGACGAACTGCACGTGACTGTGGTTGCTACCGGTCTGGGCGCTAAAATCGAGAAGCCTGTAAAGGTCATCGACAATACCGTTCACACCTCGATGGCTTCCCAGCCGCAACAATCGGCACCCGCTCGTCAGGAACAACCAGCGGTAAACTACCGTGACCTGGACCGTCCGACCGTCATGCGCAACCAGGCTCAGGCCGGTGCTGCGACTGCCGCGAAGATGAATCCGCAAGATGATCTGGACTACCTGGACATCCCGGCTTTCCTGCGTCGCCAGGCTGATTGATGGAATGTATCAGGGCTATGAAGGTGATTGGTGTTCAGCAAAGGTCTGGTCTGCTATTATCGCCAGCCTTTGTTGATACCAGTTCGCAATTTGCGCTGAAGCGGCCCAAGCCATGATTAAACAACGCACACTGAAAAATATTATCCGTGCCACAGGTGTAGGCCTGCACTCCGGGGAGAAGGTATACCTGACCCTCAAGCCAGCACCTATCGACACCGGCATTGTGTTTTGTCGTGCCGATCTCGATCCGGTCGTGCAAATCCCTGCCCGCGCGGAAAACGTTGGTGAAACCACGATGTCGACCACATTGGTCAGTGGTGACACCAAAGTGGATACGGTGGAGCACTTGCTCTCGGCCATGGCTGGCCTGGGCATCGATAACGCCTACGTCGAGCTCTCCGCGTCTGAAGTCCCAATCATGGATGGTAGCGCTGGACCCTTCGTATTTCTGATTCAGTCGGCTGGCCTGGAAGAACAGGACGCCGCCAAGAAGTTCATCCGGATCCTGCGGGAAGTGACAGTGGAAGACGGCGACAAGCGCGCCACTTTCGTCCCTTTCGAAGGTTTCAAAGTGAGCTTCGAGATCGATTTCGATCACCCGGTTTTCCGTGACCGCACACAAAGTGCAAGCGTGGATTTTTCCAGCACTTCGTTCGTAAAAGAAGTCAGCCGCGCCCGCACCTTTGGTTTCATGAGTGACATCGAGTACCTGCGCAAGCACAACCTCGCACTCGGCGGCAGCGTTGAAAACGCTATTGTGGTCGACGCGGATGGTGTACTGAACGAAGACGGCCTTCGCTATGAAGACGAATTCGTGAAGCACAAGATCCTCGATGCAATTGGTGACCTCTACCTGCTGGGCAATAGCCTGATTGGTGAGTTCAAGGGCTTCAAGTCCGGACATGCATTGAACAACCAGCTACTGCGCAAGTTGATTGAGCAGAAAGATGCTTGGGAAGTCGTGACTTTCGAAGACGCCAGCACTGCACCGATCTCTTACATGCGTCCCGTTGCGGCCGTGTAAGTAAAAACCTCTCTAGTTTTTAAAGGCTGCCTTCGGGTGGCCTTTTTTTATGCCTGTATGCCGATCGTTCCTCAGTCAGCAGAGACCACCCGGTTACGCCCATTTTCCTTGGCCTGATACAGCGCCTTGTCCGCCGCGAACAGCACACTTTCCAGGCTGATATCAGTTGCCGTTGTCCAGGTGCTGATACCAATACTGACAGTGATCGGCGATTCGGCACCCTCGATGAACGGCAACTGCTCAACAGCTTTGCGAATGTGTTCGGCAATCTGTTGCGCGCCGGCGCTGTCGGTTTCCGCCAGGATCACTGAAAACTCTTCGCCACCGTAACGGGCCGCCAGATCAGCTGGTCGTCGCACATGGGCGCTGATGACACTGGCCAGCGTACGTAACGCTTGGTCGCCGGCCTGATGGCCATACCGATCGTTGAAATCCTTGAAGTGATCGGCGTCAATCATCAGCACCGACAGTGGTTTGCCCGATCGTTGCGCCCGAAACCATTCATGACGCAGGGCCTGGTCCAGCGTCCGGCGATTGGCCAGGCCGGTCAACGCATCGGTGGCGGCCAGTTGCGCCAGCCCCCGCTCGGCGTTGTGGCGCAGGCGCAGTTCTCGACAGAACATCCAGGTCAACCAGAGCAGACTGATGCACAACGCCAGGGTCGCCACGCTGACCACCAACGTCGTGCGCTTCCAGGAGGCAAACACTTCATCGCTCGACAGAGCAACGACGACGATCAGCGGCAGGTTGCCCACCTTGGAAAACGTGTACAGGCGTTTGTCCTGGTATTGGCTTGAAACGCTGGTGAAGCTGCCGTTGCCCTCTTTGACGATGCGCTGGAAATTGGGGCGGTTGCTGAAATCCTTGCCGACCAACTCTTCGGCCGGGCGCGGTTCCTGGGCCAGCAGGATGCCGTCCGAGCTGATCAGGTTGACCGAACTGTCACGACCGATGTTCAAGCTGTTGAACAATTGATCGAAGTAACTCAGGCGCATCGCGGCTTCGGCGACACCGAGGAATTCGCCCTGCGTACCGCTGACCCGGCGACTGAAGCTGATTCGCCACTCATGTTCAGGCTGCCTGGAGCGAAAGGGGCGGCTGATGAACATGCCCGGGTCGCGATTGCTCACGTGAGACTGAAAGTATTCACGGTCGGCGAAATTGCCTTTTCTGGGCTCCACCGAGGCCGAGTCGGCAATGACATCGCCCTTGTTGTCCAACAGCAGAATATCGCCCTTGTAAGGTGCGGCCGTGGCGCGGTCAAACAAGGCCAGATGGCGGATGGCGGGAGACACATTCTTGAGGTCTTCTCGTTGCGAGGCCGCAATCAGACCGAGCAGGGACAGGTCGTAGAGCTCGACATTGCGCAGCACGTCGGCGTCGATCAACTGCACGATATTGGACGCGGCACGCGTGGCAGACAGTTCTGCGGTGGCGCGCTCACGGACCAACAAAAACGCCACGATGCTCAGGATGGCGACCACCAGCAGCAAACTGCCAAGAACCAGAAGCCGCTCCGACCGGGGCGAACGGACCGGATCTTGAGGTTGTGCACTGCTCACGCTCATGGTTCTGACTTCTGCTAATGAGGCGTTATGAAGGTGCTTTCGCATGAATCGGGCAGAGTTCCAGAAACCGGTCGCGTCCAGAGCGCCTGAATAAAACCCGGATAAAAAAAGGCCGGCAAAACGTGCTGGCCATTTGTACGGTGAAGTTTAGAAGACATTCAGCGGGTAGTCGACGAACACCCTGTATTCGTCAGTTAACTCGTCAATTATTAATTTTTCTCGTCATCGACCCAGCGAATATCAAATGTGCCCACGAAGAGTTCTCTGGGTGCGTTGTCGTCGATTTTGGCGTTAAAAGAGAATTTCCCGGTTGCGAACGCTTGCTCTCTATTGAAACTTTCGATTGTCAGGGTGCCATCAATCGCTTCGTAGCTCATCCGGTGATCGCCATTCTGAGTGAAGTAGCGGCAGTAATAGTTTTTTGGGAAAGCCTCTGCTGGTAACAGGTATTGTCCTGGCGTAATCGAATCGTAGAAACCGATCTGGATGCCTCTGGATTGATCTGCCACACGTTCAGTTTGACCAACCAGGGTAATAAAACCGATGTCGGAAGACGACTCGCGGTATTCGACTGTCGAGGACTTGAACCCCCCGCCGTAAGCAATATCCACGTCCACATAACCTGTACTGGCGCGCAGTTGAATATCAGGGTTGGCCGATTCAATTGTCATGATGAACTCCTTGGGCAGGAAGGTCAGGCACCTTCATTCCATTTGGATTGAATACGATCACTATTTTTTCAGCTACTGTCAGATCTGACAGTAGACGGCTGTTTTGTTGCCCTTTCTGACGAGTGGAATCATTCTGTTGTCGCTGGGTGGGGTGCTGCTGACAGAGCGCGCCGTAGCCCTTATCGACTTTTAGCAGGCTTATAAGGTGGCGGTCATCGTTGCAGCAACTGCAATGAACAACGGGCTGAAACTGAGAGGGAAACGCACGTGCGGTAAAGCTCCTTGGAGTCAATCAAGCACTTCATTGGTTGAAGTGCAGGCTGTTTCTTATAGGGGAAGACGAACGAGGCCGGTGTTAAACCACGACGAAAAAAAGCCGCTGATAGCAGCGGCTTTGAAGACAACTTTTCAAAGGGAAGAGCCGATGAAAAGTGTCGAGGGAACAGGTGCGAACTGGGTGGGTCAGCTGTCTTTTTCAGCCCGTGGCTGGTTGGCAGACGTTGACGCTTGAGGGGTTTGCGCAGCTTCCTGGGCTTTGGCCGTCATTTCACTCTGATACTGTTCGTAGGCTGCGACGCGTGCCTCGTTTTGTGCGGCGAAGGTCTGCGACTCTTCAGCCATGGCGAACGGTGACAGGAACAATGAGGACAAAACGAAAGCGCTGGCAATACCCATAGTGTTGGACATCTTTAAAACCTTCTTGCTTGGCAAGTGCTGTTTGGTGCGGCAAAGATAAGGGGGATTGCGGAGGGGAAAAAGAGCGGATTCATGAAAGGACTGTTGCGTTAAAAGCAATAGTTACACACTGATCGTTCCCACGTTGAGGCGTCGAACCGTCCGCGTGGGAATGCAGCCCGGGACGCTCCGCGTCCCAACAAAAGCCGAACGCGGAGCGTCCGTTGAGGCATTCCCACGCAGAGCGTGGGAACGATCCGTTGAGAAGGGCTAAACCGGGAGGTGGATGCCGAAGGTATTCATCCCGTGATCGCTGCGCACAAACACATCCCCGCCGTGCATCAGCGCAATCGCCTTGACGATCGCCAAACCCAACCCGTGGTTGTTGCCGCTGTTGCTGCGTGACGCATCCACCCGGTAAAAACGCTCGAACAGCCGAGGCAAATGCTCGCTGGCAATCGGCGAACCTGGGTTGGCGACACCGATGCTTACCTGATGCGCCTCAACCTCGATTTTCACCTCGATTACTTGTCCGGGCTCGGTGTGCTGAACCGCGTTACTCAACAAGTTAATCAGCGCCCGGCGCAAATGTGCAATCTCGATCCGCACTTGCGCATCACCACTGACGCGCACCTGAACCTGTGCATCCTCAAGAATGAAATCCAGATATTCGAGGGTCGTCGCCACTTCAGCGGCCAGCGAGGTGGACGTCAGTTTGGTGGCCTTGCTGCCCTGGTCCGCGCTGGCAAGAAACAGCATGTCATTGATGATCGAACGCAGCCGCTCCAGCTCTTCAAGGTTCGATTGCAGCACTTCGAAATAGTGTTCGGCAGAACGCCCGCGAGTAAGCGCCACCTGGGTCTGGCCGATCAGGTTGGTCAAGGGCGAACGCAGTTCATGGGCAACGTCGGCGTTGAACGACTCCAGCCGCGAATAGGCCTGTTCCACCCGCTCCAGTGTCGAGTTGAACGAATTGACGAACTGATTGAGTTCCGGCGGCAATGACGACATGCGCAAACGCCCGGAACGCAAAGGCGGCGCCAGTCGCTGGGCTTCCTGAGACAACTTGATCAACGGTTTCAGACCAATGCGCGCCACCCAGTACCCGAGTGCCGAAGCCAGTAACACGCCGACGATCGCCAGGCTGATGAGGGCGATCAGCAGGTGATGCTGAGTCTGGAAAAACGTCTCGGTGTCGATGCCGATCATGAAGCGCAGCGGCGGACGTTGATCCTTGGCCGGGAACTGGCTGACCAGCACTTTCAGCGGATAAGGATGATCCGGCAGGGTCATGTCGCGCATCCCCAGCGCGCCTTCGGCAAAGGCGCGGATCTGCGGCGTCAGGTTGCCGTATTCGTAGTTCGGATCGCCGCTGATGATCCAGAAACTGATGCGTTTGTCTTCTTCGCCGAGCAGCTTGAGCTTGTTGTTGATCTTCACCCAATGCTCGGGCGTGCCGTAACGCCCGACGGTGGATTCGAGCACGCTGTAGCGCGCGTCCAGCTCGGCTTCCGGCAGCAGGCCCAGGCCTTTATCGACCTGTTGATACAGCGCCCAGCCGATCAGCAGGAACACCAGCAGCGCCACCAACGTAAACATCCCACTGAGGCGTAGCGCAATCGAGTTACTGGACACCGCGGCTCTCCAGCACATAACCCATGCCGCGAATGGTGTGCAGCAGTTTTTCGTCGAACGGCCCGTCGAGCTTGGCCCGCAGGCGCTTGATCGCGACTTCGACGACGTTGGCGTCGCTGTCGAAATTGATGTCCCAGACCATTTCGGCAATCGCCGTTTTCGAGAGGATTTCACCTTGCCGGCGGGCCAGCACGCTCAGCAGCGAAAACTCCTTGGCGGTCAGGTCCAGGCGCGTACCGGCGCGGGTCGCCTTGCGGCTGATCAAGTCGATCCACAGGTCGGCAATGCTCACTTGCACCGGTTCGTGGCCGCCGCTGCGCCGGGTCAGCGCTTGCAGGCGTGCTACCAGTTCCAGGAAGGAAAACGGCTTGCCGAGGTAGTCGTCGGCGCCGTCGCGCAGGCCCTTGATGCGGTCTTCGACGCGCTCGCGGGCGGTGAGCATGATCACCGGGGTTTGCTTGCGCGCACGCAAGGCGCGCAGTACGCCGAAGCCGTCGAGGCCGGGCAGCATGACGTCGAGGACGATCACCGCATAGTCGCTTTCCAGTGCCAGGTGCAGGCCGCTGACGCCGTCGCGCGCCAGGTCCACGGTGTAACCCTGTTCCGTCAGGCCGCGGTGCAAATAGTCCGCGGTTTTTTCTTCGTCTTCGATAATCAGAACGCGCATGACCCCGCCTCAGTCTGTGGTTGCCAGCGCCGGCATCGGTGCGGGTTTGGGCTTATGGAAAAGCCGCTCCAGCCACAAGTATATGACCGGAGTGGTGAACAACGTCAGCGCCTGGCTCACCAGCAAGCCGCCGACGACCGCGATCCCCAACGGCTGGCGCAGTTCGGCGCCGGTGCCGTAGCCGAGCATCAGCGGCAATGCACCCAGCAGGGCGGCGAGGGTGGTCATGATGATCGGCCGGAACCGCGTGATACAGGCCTTGAATATCGCCTCTTCAGGCGGCAAGCCACCGTTGCGTTGGGCGTCGAGCGCGAAGTCGATCATCAGGATGCCGTTTTTCTTCACGATCCCGATCAGCAACACCAGCCCGATCAGCGCCATGATCGAAAAGTCCTGGCCACAGATCCACAGCATGATCACTGCGCCGAGCCCCGCCGATGGCAGTGTCGAGATGATGGTCAATGGGTGCACGAAACTCTCATAAAGCACGCCGAGAATGATGTACACCGCCACCAGCGCCGCCAGAATCAGCCACGGCTGGCTGGCCAGCGAACTCTGGAACGCTTGCGCCGCGCCCTGGAAGTTACCGCTCATGGCCGCCGGCATGCCGATCTCGGCCTTGGCCTGGTTGAGCATGATCACGGCATCGCCCAACGCCACGCCGGGTGCCAGGTTGAACGACAGGTTGGCGGCCGGGAACATGCCGTCATGGGCAATGGACAGCGGGCCGACGGTGGGCGCATCGAATTTCGCCAGCGCCGACAGCGGCACCATTTCCCCGCTCAGGGGCGAGCGCAGGTAGAAGTAGTTGAGGCTTTCGGCTTTGCCGCGTTGTTTGGTATCCAGCTCCAGAATCACGTTGTATTGGTTGATCTGGGTCTGGAACTCGTTGATCTGCCGCTGACCGAACGCGTCGTAAAGCGCTTCGTCGACATCACTGGCGGTCAGGCCGAAACGCGCAGCGGCGCTGCGGTCGATGCTGATGTGGGTGATGCTGCCGCCCAGTTGCAGGTCGTTGGAAATATCACGGAACGCCGGGTTGGCGCGCAGCTTTTCCGTCAGGCGCTGGGTCCAGGTGCTGAGGGTCGCGCCGTCGTTGCTCTTGAGCACGTATTGGTACTGGGCGCGACTCGGGCCGGAGCTGAGGTTGATGTCCTGGCCGGCACGCAGGTACAGCACGATGCCCGGGACTTTCATCAGTTTCGGGCGAATCCGGTCAATGAACTGACTGGCCGAGACGTCGCGGTCGCCGCGCTTTTTCAGGGAGATCCAGAAGCGGCCGTTGGCGATGGTCTGGTTACTGCCTGAGACCCCGACCGAGTGGGAAAACGCCGCCACCGCCGGATCCGCCGCGACGATTTCGGCCATCGCCAAGTGTTTTTTCACCATGTCGCCGTAGGAAATATCGGCGGCGGCTTCGGTGGTCCCGAGGACAAAACCGGTGTCCTGCACCGGGAAGAAGCCCTTGGGGATAAAGATGTAACCGGCAATCGCCAGGCCCAGTGACAGGCAGAACACCCCGATCATCAATTTTTGATGGGCGAGGGCGCGGCGCAGGAGCTTTTCATAGCCCGCCAGCAAGCGTTCGCCAAACGTAGGTTTGCTGTGGGCGTGATGCACTGGCGCACGCATGAACAGCGCGGCCAGTGTGGGTGCCAGTGTCAGGGATACCACCACCGAAATCATGATGGTCGAAGTGGCGGTCAGGGCGAATTCCTTGAACAGCCTCCCGACTACACCGCCCATGAACAGCAACGGAATGAACGCCGCCACCAGCGAGAAGCTGATGGACACCACGGTAAAACCAATCTCGCCGGCGCCCTTGATCGCCGCCTCTCGCATGCCGTCGCCGGCCTCAAGGTGACGGTGAATGTTTTCCACCACCACAATGGCATCGTCGACCACGAACCCCACGGCCACCACGATCGCCACCAGCGTCAGGTTGTTGAGGCTGAAGCCCATGATGTACATCAGGGCGAAACTGGCGGTCAGCGAAACACCCAGCACCGCGGACACGATCATGGTTGCCGACCACTGGCGCAGGAACAGCGCCATCACCGCCACCACCAGCAGGATTGCGATCAGCAGGGTGACCTCCACTTCATGCAGCGAGGCGCGGATGGTCTGTGTGCGGTCGACCAGCACCTTGACCTGCACCGACGCCGGCAGCATGGCTTCGAGGCCGGGCAGGGCGGCCTGAATGCGATCCACCGTCTCGACAATGTTGGCCCCCGGTTGCCGGGAAATCACCAGGTTCACCCCCGGCTTGTCTCCAGCCCAGGCTTGCACGTAGGCATCTTCCGAACCGTTGACGACTTTGGCGACGTCCTTGAGGTGAACCGGTGCGCCGTCCTTGTAGGAAACGATGAGTTGGCTGTATTCCTCGGGATGGAAGAGCTGGTCGTTGGTCGACAGCGTCGAGATGCTCGACTCGCCGTACAACGCACCTTTGGCGAGGTTGAGGCTGGTGTTCTGGATTGCCTGGCGAATGTCCGCCAGCGTCAGGCCGATAGCGGCGAGTTTGTCCGCCGAGGCTTGAACGCGAATCGCCGGACGTTGCTGACCGGTAATGTTGATTTGGCCTACGCCGTTGATCTGACTGATCTGACGCGAGAGCAGGGTTTCCACCAGGTCGCTGAGCTCAGTGCCGGGCATTTGTGTCGAGTTGACGCTGAGAATCAGCACCGGGCTGTCGGCCGGGTTGACCTTGCGCCACGTCGGCAGGGTCGGCATGTCTTTGGGCAGCTTGCCGGCGGCGGTGTTGATCGCGGCCTGTACTTCCTGGGCGGCGGTGTCGATGCTTTTGTCGAGGGTGAATTGCAGGGTCAGGTTGGTCGAGCCCAGGGCGCTGCTCGAGGTCATCTGGGTCACGCCGGGGATGGCGCTGAATTGCACTTCAAGCGGCGTGGCCACCGACGACGCCATGGTTTCCGGGCTGGCGCCGGGGAGTTGCGCGGCGACCTGAATGGTCGGGAATTCCGCCTCTGGCAGCGGCGCAATGGGCAGGCGCGGAAAGGCGATGACGCCCAACAGTACCAAGGCAAACGTCAGCAGAACGGTGGCGACCGGGTGATCGATGCACCACGCCGAGATCGAGCCGTGGCCCTTCATGGCTTGGACTCCGACTGAACCACTTGCGGCGGGTCGGTCAGCACCTGAACGGTGGAACCGGGTTTGAGCCGCGACTGGCCATCGCTGACCAATACATCGCCCGGTTTGACACCTTTGATGATGTCCTGGCCGCTGCCTTGAGCAACCATCTGTACGGTGACGGTTTCGACTTTGTCGCCGTTGACCCGGTACACGTAATGTTGATCGAGGCCGCGTTGTACGACGGTGGGCGGCACCACCAGCGCATCTTTATCCAGCGCTGTCTGAATCTTTACCGTCACCAGCAGGCCCGGCCAGAGCTTTTGCCCGGGGTTGTCGAATTCAGCCTTGGCGCGGATGGTCCCGGTGTTGGCGCTGATCTGGTTGTCGATCAGGGTCAGGTGACCTTCGCCCAGCAGGTTGCCGGTTTCGCCGTCGGTGTCGGCACCGATGTAGGCTTTCACCACCGCGTGCTCCGGGTCGTTGATCAGGCCTTGCAGGGTGGGCAGCATTTGCTGTGGCAGGGAGAATTCCACGGCAATCGGGTCGATCTGGGTCACCGTGAACAGGCCTTGGGCGTCGGCCATGCGCAGGAAGTTGCCTTCATCCACTGTGCGAATTCCGACGCGGCCGGTGACCGGGGAGCGAATCTGTGTGTAGGAAAGCTGCACTTGAGCGGCGTCGATCGAGGCTTGGTTACCTTGGGCGGTGGCTTTGAGTTGGTTGACCAGGGCTTGTTGCTGGTCGTAGGTCTGTTTGGATACGCCGTCGTCGACGCTCAGGAGTTTGTAGCGCTTGAGGTTGACTTGTGCGACTTGCAGTTGTGCCTGGCTTTCGCCGAGTTGGGCGCGGGCCTGGTCGAGGCTGGCGCGGATGGAGCGGTCGTCGATGGTGGCGAGCAGGTCGCCTTTGTTCACCAGTTGGCCTTCTTTGACCATGATTTTGGTGAGGATGCCGTCGATTTGCGGGCGGACGACGACGCTGTGCAGTGATAGCACTGAGCCGATGCCGCTGACGTAGCGGGGGACGTCTTTTGTGGTGACGCTGACGACGCGAACGGGGATTGCTGTGGGCGCGGCGAGTTTGGCGGTGGCGGGTTTGGTGGCGTACCACACGCCCAGCGCTGCCATGACGATCAGAAGGGTTGCTAGCAGGGCGGGTTTTTTCTGAATTCGCATGCGTGTGGGGCGCCGGGGCTTGGGGTTTTGTCGGGTTTGTATTTTCCTTTATAAACCTGTTTGGTGGTCGGGAAGGTGACTGGTAACTGACGGCGCTGTCAGTTTGGGGCGTTCTTTTGGTCTTGGCGGCCTTTGGGCCGACCATGTTGGTGTTGGCTGGGGGGGCATATCCGTTGCTGCGGTGATGGCGGCTGGCGGTTTCGCCCTTACGGCGACTCCCTTTGGCAAACGCCCCAAAGGA
>NZ_JARVSN010000014.1:0-118577 GCF_030209165.1 Pseudomonas sp. fls2-241-R2A-110
AATCTCTTCCTGCTGCCCATTGATCGTTCCCTACGCTCCGCGTGGGAATGCAGCCCGGGACGCTCCGCGTTCCATTTTTGTGTGTTGAAAGATGTGTAAGAAACACAGCGAATTCCCACGCATTTTTCAGGTTGCCGGGTAGGAAGCGTGTTCTCTAACCTTTGGCTGTCGCTGAAAACTCAGCGACCGGGAGTGAGATTCCGGCTGAACAATTGGAAACCAGCGCAAGGCCCCCCATAATTGCCGCCAGCTTATCCGCTGCCTGCAAGTTTTTTATGGCGGCTGTGTGCGGGCGGACTTCGGTCTGGCCGGGTTCCTTTTGCCGGTAATCTCACACCGCACATAGCTGCCACCTCTGTTCCGAGTGAGATCGGAAATTGATGGCTCCAACATCAAAAGGAAATTTGCATGGATAAGTTAATCCCCGACCCACCCCTCAACACCACAACCCCCAACGCCGAGACCACCCAGGCCGAAGCGCTCATCAAAGACCGCGAAGCGATAAAACGCGCACTCGATTACTACCTCGATCCGCCCGGGCAATACAGCGTAAAACCCCGTCGTCCAAGCACGATGTTCATGGTTGTCCCCGAAGTTGATTCTGAAAGTCTGTTGGCCCATGCCTGTGAGTCTTTGGCGTCGGCGAGTGTGATGGCGAGTGATTTTGCGACGAGTCTGGTGGGGCCGCAGCGGCATACGGTGTTGGCGATTCAGCAGGTGATCATGTTGGCGGAGTTGGCGGTGAATCGGGTGTTGGACAGGGTTGAGGTTCCGGCGTAAATAGCGTTCGGTCAGGTTGACCGCGTTATCGTTCTTCGCGAGCAGGCTCGCTCCCACAGGTGCTGGGGTTGCTCGCGATTGCGGTGTGTCAGTCAGCACTAAACCCGACGGACTCGCTTGCAGCGTGAAGCTTGCGGCGCTCGACACGGGTATACTGCCGCCTTTCGCGGCTCGCTGACCGGGCCCGACTCTTTTGCATCACCCGGAGCTTTCATGACTTCCCCGACACAACCGCCGGTTGCCGACGCTTTGAGCGACGACCAGGCAGACCTGCCAGACAGCGTCGACTCCAGCGCAGACAGCGAATCCAAAGCCGCGATTCCGGCGTTCAAGTTCCCGTTCAAACCGGGTGAGTTGGCCGCTGCGAAGAATGCCAGCCAGCCTTGGTACAAGAATGGCGCGAAGAATGGCCATACCAAGACGCCGGGGGCTGCGCCTCCCGGGACGCGTCGTTCGATGGGTAAGCGCTGAGTTTCAAACTCTGCGGTGTCTGATCCTCCGTCATCGCGAGCAAGCCCGCTCCCACATTTGATCTGTGTACGACACGGACCCAATGTGGGAGCGGGCTTGCTCGCGAAGGGGCCATCAAAGGCAATACATCTTCTGAATCAAGCCGCCCGCAACGAAATAAACGCATAGTTCAACGGCGCATCCGTCGCCACTTGCGCCCCGGCTGCCTGTACCTGCCCGGCGATATCCTCCCCCGACACATGAAACAACCAGTCACTGCCAGACGTCTCCAGCGGTTTCTCTGAAACCTGATCAATGACCGCGGCAAACGCGCTCATGTCCGGCAGATAAGCGGTAAACCCATCCCCTTTCAGCGCTGTAGTCCGAATCCCCAGCAAGCCGCAAATCGCATCCTTGGTCTGAATGTCGTCGCGATCCGCCTGACGTGAACGCTGGATCAATCCTGCCAGTTCGTGATCCACCAACTGGCCGCCGACAATCAAGTCCGGGCCTTGTTCCCACGACTCCGGCGGGCATTCCTTCACGGCGGTATTCAGCGCGATGTGCGGGTTGATTTCCATCGGGTAGATGCGGCACACCAGCGGTCGCCGTTCATAGATGCGGCAGAGGTTGTCTTCGTCAAGATTCCGGCAGGGACCGACGTTGTAGGCAGCAAAGGTGATCGCGACGTAGGCATCAGACGCGCCGCTTCGAACCCGCGCTGAGCGGCGTTCGGCGTGTTCGCGTTGTTGCACCGGCAGGCCCAGGCCGTTGCCCAGGAAACCTTCCACCAGCACGATCACTTGACCGCCGTCAGCCGCCCACATGCGGGCTTCGGCCAGGGTCAGGGGCACGTGGTGGTCGTTGCAGCATTTGCCGCAGCCTACGCAGGAAAACGTCGTATTCATCAGGCTTCAGGTCGCAGGTAGAAGGCAGGAAGCGGCGCCAGAATCTCACCGCACAGACCTGCGTCGAAGCAAGTTATGCGCCAGTCACTGGGCTTTGGTGGCGGGGCGGATGGCGTCCCATTCGGTCACGTAGGCGGTTTTGGTTTTCTTGTTGTAGAGGCACAGTTCGGTGCCTTGCTGGCCTTTCATGTGTTTTTGCGGGTATTGGCCTTGCAGCAGCAATGCGGTGTAGCCGACGCGGTCGTCAAACTGGGCGGCGGTGCCAACGGGTTTGGCGTCTTTCAGGCCGCTGGCCTTGGTGCAGCTGGCGAGGACGGCTTTGTCGTAGGCGGCCCAGGCGTCGGGGCTGGAGGCGTGGGCCTGGGTGGCGAGGGCGGTGAGGCAGAGGAAGGTCAGGGTGGTGGCTTTCATGGGGGCAGGCATCCTTGGGCATTGAGTTAGCCGAGGGTCGGAGTATGCCTGATGGTTTTGTGTTGAATGTGTCGGCCTCATCGCGAGCAGGCTCGCTCCCACAGAGGGTACGCGATCAACTGTGGAAGCGAGCCTGCTCGCGATGGCGGTGGTTCAGACCGGAACCAATTCCCGGCGGACCACATACATCCCGGCGCTTTCATACAACCGCTGCGCCCGAAGGTTGTCTTCCAGGACCTTCAAATCGACAAAGCCTTCCCGGCGATCCTGAAACACTTTGAATGCATGCAGCAGCAACGCACGGCCGAGCCCGAGGCCTTGGGCCTGAGGATGCACCACCAGGTTTTTGATGTAGGCGCTGGTCCAGCACTGGCACACGCCGACGATGCGCTCGCT
This sequence comes from Pseudomonas sp. fls2-241-R2A-110, assembly GCF_030209165.1. Classification (NCBI taxonomy): domain Bacteria; kingdom Pseudomonadati; phylum Pseudomonadota; class Gammaproteobacteria; order Pseudomonadales; family Pseudomonadaceae; genus Pseudomonas; species Pseudomonas sp. fls2-241-R2A-110. The sequence goes on from NZ_JARVSN010000014.1 coordinate 2,946, forward strand.
CTCGAGCGCAATGAAACACAGGGAAGGATCGTATTCGGGATCGGTCTCAAAGCGCTGTTGCCAAACGTCCAGGGTAGGCACGCGGCCGCCACCTTCCTGATAACCCGTTTCCATCAAGCGATGAACGACTTCGGCCAGTTCGGGGCGGTATTGAACGAGGACGATTCCCTTGGGCCAGGTGATGTCGGGCACGGCCTGCGCCAGGTTGCGCCGCATCAAAAAGCAGAATTGCTCGGCCAAGACTCAGTGACCTTGTTCGGCGACAGCCTTGGCCGCCTCGATCAGGCACTTGGTCAGTTCCGGCGACGAGAACTTGGTCAGCACCGCGTTGGCCCCGGCCAGGCGCGCTTTTTCGCTGTTCATCGCACTGTCCAGAGACGTGTGCAGCAATACATAAAGGTGCGAGAAATCCGGGGTTTCGCGCAGGGTGCGGGTGAAGGCATAGCCGTCCATCTCCGACATTTCGATGTCCGAGACAATCAGGTTGATCTGCTGCGCCGTGCCTTGCAGGTCCAGCAGGCAGTCGATGGCCTCCTTGGCGCTGCGGGCGGTGTGGCACTGCAGGCCGAGGTTGCGCAGGGTGTGCACCGATTGCTGCAGGGCGACCTGGCTGTCGTCGACCACCAGAATTCGTGCGTTGCCCAGCACTTCAGCGTCTTCCATGCTCAGTTCGGTCGGGGCCATTTCGATCTGTGCCGGGGCGATGCCGTGGATGACTTTTTCGATGTCCAGCACTTGCACCAGCGTGCCGTCGACCGAGGTCACGCCAGTGATGTACGAGCGCACACCGCCGGAGCCAAAGGGCGGCGGGCGGATGTCGGTGGTCAGGCAATGGACGATCTTGCTCACGGCCTGAACATGCAGGCCCTGTTTGGAGCGGCTGACGTCGGTGACGATCAGGCAGCCACCGTTCGGGTCTTCCAGCGGTCGCTCGCCGATAGCGCGGCTGAGGTCGATCACCGACAACGAGGCGCCGCGCAATGTGGCGATGCCTTTGACGTGGGGGTGCGACTCCGGCAGCTTGGTCAGCGGCGGGCAGGGAATGATTTCGCTGACTTTCAGCAGGTTGATTGCCATCAGCTTGCCGCTGCGCAAGGTAAACAGCAGAAGCGAAAGTGAGTCTGCGCGGGCTTTGGTGGTGGACATAAAAACCTTCTGTGGAAAAAGGTGATGGGCGAGTAAAGAATCGCCAAAATCTATTGATGCCGGGTTATCGACTTGTTGGGGGCAGGCTTTAGTAAATCAGGCGGCGTTCCGACGATAGGGGCGTCACTTCATCCCCAATCGCTTGGCCATCCGGCCCAGATTTGCCCGGTCCAAGCCTAGCTCACGTGCCGCACTCGCCCAGTTGTCGTGATGCCGTTCCAGGCAGGCGCTGATCAATTGACGCTGATAATTTTCGGTGGCTTCACGCAAATCTCCGGCGACCAACGCGACAGGCACGACAGCGGGTTGTTCAGCGGGGAGTTCGACGCTGCCATTGGGCAAGTCCAGATCCGCCGCACTCAAGCTGAGAATCTTCGGCCGTTCCTTGCAATTGCCCAGCGCCTTTAACGCGCTGCGCCCGATCAGATGCTCCAGCTCCCGCACATTCCCCGGCCAGTCGTAAGCCAGCAATGCAGCTTGCGCGTCGCTGGTCAGCCGCAGGCTATTGAGGCCCATGCGCGAGCGGTTCTGTTCCAGGAAGTAGCCGCTGAGCAACAACACATCCCGTCCGCGATCCCGCAGCGCCGGCACCTGCAGCGGGTAAACACTCAGGCGATGATAGAAGTCGGCCCGGTAGCGGCCACTGCGCACTTCCTCGGCCAGGTCGCGGTTGGTCGCCGCGATCAGTCGCACGTCCACCTGATGTTCTTTGTCCGACCCCAAGCGCTGCAACTGACCGCTTTGCAGCACCCGCAACAGTTTGGCCTGCACGGTCAGCGACAGTTCGCCGACTTCATCGAGAAACAGCGTGCCGCCATTGGCCAGTTCGAACTTGCCGCGACGATCATTCGTCGCACCCGTGAAGGCGCCGCGCACATGGCCGAACAGTTCGCTTTCGACCAGCGTGTCCGGCAGGGCGGCGCAGTTGAGGCTGATGATCGGTTTGTCCGCACGAGGGGAGGCGGCGTGAATCGCCTGTGCGACCAATTCCTTGCCGACGCCGGTTTCGCCGGTGATCAGCACGGTCAGGTCGCTGCCGCCCACCAGGTTGATTTCTTCGACCAGGCGTTTATGCGTCTTGCTCTGGCCGATCATCTCGCGGTTCTGCTGGCCGCTGGCCTGACGATAAACCTCGGCACGCTGATGCTCATCTTCGACACGATTGGCCAGGCGTTCTATACGTTCGGCGGCGTTGACGGTGGCGGCGGCGAGGCTGGCGAAAGCTTGCAGGGCATCCAGTTCAATCGGTTCAAATCGTTCCGGGTCGAGGGCGTCGAGGGTCAGCAAGCCCCACGGGCGCTCGTCGATAAACAGCGGGCAGCCCATGCAATCGTGAACTTCCAGATGTTCGTCGAGGCCATCGACCAGGCCGTCGTAAGGGTCGGGCAAGTCGCTGTCGGCGGCGAACCGCGTCGGGCCGTGACTGCTGAGCAGTGCTTCGAAACGCGGGTGTTCGCTGACTTTGAAGCGTCGGCCGAGGGTGTCGGTGCTCAACCCGTCCACGGCCAGCGGCACCAGCCATTCGCCATCAAGGCGCAGCAGGGCGGCGGCATCGCAGGGGAGCAGGGCGCGCATGGCTTCGAGCAAGCGTCGATAGCGCTCGCCCTCGGGCAGTTCGCGGGAAAGATCAGAGACCAGGGGCAGCAGGGCGGTGAGCAGCGATTTTGCAGTCATAGTGACTCCATGTAGTCGACATGACTATAAGTCAGCGAGTGTCGATATGACTACGTTGTTTTTAAGTTGTTGATTTTTAAGGTTTAAAACATTGGCACGGAAACTGATAAAGCTAAGGTAATTCACATAAAGCTGGAGTCGACCTTATGCTTAGCGTTCAAGACCGTGCCATCGTCAAATCCACCGTGCCGCTGCTCGAAAGCGGTGGTGAAGCGTTGATCACGCACTTCTACCGCATGATGCTCTCCGAATACCCGGAAGTCCGCCCTCTATTCAACCAGGCTCACCAGGCCAGCGGTGATCAGCCCCGCGCACTGGCCAACGGCGTGCTGATGTATGCGCGGCACATCGATCAGCTCGATCAATTGGGCGATCTGGTGGCCAAGATCATCAACAAGCACGTGGCCCTGCAAATCCTGCCTGAACATTACCCGATCGTCGGCACGTGCCTGCTGCGCGCCATCAGCGAAGTGCTGGGCGACGAAATTGCCACGCCTGAAGTGATGAGCGCCTGGGGCGCGGCGTATGGTCAATTGGCCGAGATCCTGATCGGCGCCGAAACCAGCATCTACGACCAAAAAGAACAGGCGCCGGGCGGCTGGCGCGGGGCGCGGGAATTCATCGTCGCGGCCAAAGTCGAGGAAAGCGCGGAAATCACTTCGTTCTACTTCGAACCTGCCGACAAAGGCGCGATTCTGGCCGCTGAACCGGGCCAATACATCGGCATGAAGCTGATCCTTGATGGCGAAGAGATCCGTCGCAACTATTCGTTGTCGGCGCTGGCCAACAAAGGCCAGTACCGCATCAGCGTCAAGCGCGAGACCGGTGGCCGCGCCTCCAATCACTTGCACGATCAGTTGCATGTTGGCGCGAGCATTCAGCTGTTCCCGCCATCGGGCGAGTTCACGCTGACCGCCAGCGACAAACCGCTGGTGCTGATCAGCGGCGGCGTCGGGATCACGCCGACCCTGGCAATGCTTGAAGCGGCGCTGGCGACTGAGCGTCCGGTGCACTTTATCCACTGCGCGCGCAACGGCAGCGTTCACGCTTTCCGCGACTGGATCGATGGTCTGGCCGAGCGTTACCCGCAGCTCAAGCGCTTCTATTGCTACGACGAGGATGACGGCGTGAGTCCGGCGGCGGACAAGGTCGGGCTGCTGAGCCGTGAGCAACTGGGCGAGTGGCTGCCGGAGCAGCGCGATCTGGATGCTTACTTCCTCGGGCCTAAAGGTTTCATGGCGGCCATCAAGCGCCACCTCAAAGCCTTGGGTGTGCCGGAGAAGCAAAGCCGTTACGAGTTCTTCGGGCCGGCTTCGGCGCTGGAATAAACCTCTGCGGCGACTCGGGAGACCGGGTCGCCTTCATCGCGGGCAAGCCCGCTCCCACAGGATTTGTGTTTGCCGTGATCGCGCGAACAACACAACACCTGTGGGAGCGGGCTTGCCCGCGATTGGCCCACCTCGGTCTTCCTTCGTAAAAATCCTTCGAAAGTTAATCCCTCCTTAACTGTTTTGTCGTCTATTCCCCAGTCACCACCGGAACGCGCCGGGCTCTCAAAGGTTGGAGCCTGCGTGTAGACTTGCGGGCAATCGATTTTTAAAAGGGAAGCGCGATGAGCGAGGAAACGATGCGGTTGGGACGTGAACGGCGTTATCTGGTGCTGCTGGGCATCATCTGCCTGGCGCTGATCGGTGGCGCGCTGTACATGCAGATTGTGCTGGGCGAGGCGCCATGCCCGCTGTGCATCCTGCAACGCTATGCGTTGTTGCTGGTTGCGCTGTTTGCCTTCATCGGCGCGGCCATGCGCACCCGTCGCAGCATCACGGTGTTTGAAACCCTGGTGGTGATCAGCGCAGTGGCTGGCGTCGCGGTGGCCGGGCATCACGTCTTTACCCAGTTCTATCCGGCGGTCAGTTGCGGCATCGATGTGCTGCAACCCATTGTCGATGGCCTGCCGCTGGCGAAGATCTTCCCGCTGGGCTTCCAGGTCGATGGTTTCTGCTCCACGCCGTATCCGCCGATCCTCGGTTTGTCGCTGGCGCAATGGGCGCTGGTGGCGTTCGTGCTGATCGTGGTGCTGGTTCCGCTGCTCACTGTGCGTAACCGCAAAGCACTGCGCTGAGGCTGTCGCTGCACCGTTGAGTCAACCTGAAAACGCCCCGGACCTCGTTGAGAGGACCGGGGCGTTTTGCATTTCAGGGCTCAATTTAAAAGACACGTGATGTGTGACAGGGAAGGGTGCGACACGTGTGCGACATGTTGTCACAGCGCGGCTGTCGCAAGGCGTTTCAACGCCGTGAATTGGTGCACGGCCGCGCAACAACATTGGTCTTTTTCAACGTTCGAACGCCACCTGCCGAAAACAACAAAGCAGGCAGTTTTAACAGGTCCTGGCGAATTGCCAGAACCCTTGTCACATAGGGGCTTGGGCAGGGTCGAGGGCGGTGGCGACGGCATCGATGCTGTCTGAACTGCGCTAGGTAGACCTACTAATTTTGGTGTTTTTGTTGAGAATGAATTTCGATAAGATGCCGCACTTTTGCAAAAACCGTTAATGATTGTTGCTGGAATGGATAAAAATTATTTCGGGATGAGACATGGTTTATGAATCGTTACATATCTACAATCGCCCGCACTGAATTCCCGGCACTGCTCACCTTGAGCATGAAGTAGGGCGTCGAGGAGCATGAATGCTCCATGCGACCCCCAGGTGTCGGAGCCTTCCAACTATCCGCACCAAATGGAATTGGTCTGTAACAAGGCCTTTGACCACGAATTCGAATAAGAACTTAACGCTTGCCCAGGATTTGTCGAACAGCGTCTGACGCGCGACGGGCAGCCACTTATTCAATCCAAGAAAAATGCCAACCCTTGGCAGGGTGAAGTGTTGGCGATCAAAACCCAACTGCATTGCGCAAGCTGCTTTAGAGGTCGTGAGATGAGTAAAAACAGGTACCCCAGACTACTAGGCTTATTGCCGCTGCTCGGCACGTTGTTGCTGTCAGGCTGCAACATGACCTTGCTCGATCCCAAGGGTCAGGTCGGCCTGGACGAGCGAAACCTGATCATCACCGCAACGCTGCTGATGCTTCTGGTCGTGGTACCGGTCATCGTCATGACCTTCCTGTTTGCGTGGAAATACCGCGCCTCTAACCAGGACGCCGTGTACACGCCAAAATGGTCGCACTCCACCAAGATCGAAGTCGCCGTTTGGGCGATTCCGGTACTGATCATCATTGCCCTGGGTTATGTCACCTACAAGTCGACCCACGCTCTGGACCCGTACAAGCCGCTGGAATCCGACGTCAAGCCGATCACCATTCAAGTGGTGTCGATGGACTGGAAGTGGCTGTTCATCTATCCCGAGCAAGGGATCGCCACGGTCAACAAGATCGTCTTCCCGGCCAACACGCCGATTAACTTCCAGATCACCTCCGACACCGTGATGAACTCGTTCTTCATCCCGGGCCTGGGTGGCCAGATCTACGCGATGGCGGGCATGCAGACCAAGCTGCACCTGATTGCCAACCAGAACGCTGAATTCGACGGTATCTCCGCCAACTACAGCGGCGCGGGTTTCACCGGCATGAAGTTCAAAGCAATCGCCACCTCTCAGGCGGATTTCGATGCCTGGGTCAGTGATGTCAAGAAGGCACCTAAACAGCTTGAAAAAGCTGAATACGAAGCCCTTTCCAAACCAAGCCAGAACAATCCAGTAGAGCTCTACTCCTCGTTCACGCCGAACCTGTTCCAGACCATCGTCGACAAGTACGAAGGCATGAAACCGGGTCCGAAAGTGGACCACGAGAAGAAAGAGAAAGAAGTGGCCCAGATGGAAGGGATGGACATGAGTTCGCATTCAGCTGCCGGGGCAGAGGAGTAAACGATGTTTGGTAAATTAAGTTGGGAAGCGGTCCCGTTCCACGAACCGATCGTGATGGTGACCATCGCCATGATCGCGCTCGGCGGTCTGGGCGTGTTCGCTGCAATCACCTATTTCAAGAAGTGGACCTACCTGTGGTCCGAGTGGCTGACGTCGGTCGACCACAAGAAAATCGGCGTGATGTACATCATCGTTGCCATGGTCATGCTGCTGCGCGGTTTTGCCGACGCCATCATGATGCGTACCCAGTTGGCCATGTCCACCGAGGGTTCGCCTGGCTACCTGCCGCCTGAACACTATGACCAGATCTTCACCGCTCACGGTGTGATCATGATCATCTTCATGGCGATGCCATTCTTCACCGGCCTGATGAACCTTGCGGTGCCGCTGCAGATCGGCGCGCGTGACGTTGCCTACCCGTTCCTGAACTCCCTGAGCTTCTGGCTGCTGATGTCCGGCGTGGTGCTGGTCAACGTGTCCCTGGGTGTCGGCGAATTCGCCCGTACCGGTTGGGTTGCGTATCCACCGCTGTCGGAACTGGGCTACAGCCCTGGCGTGGGTGTCGACTACTACATCTGGGCCCTACAGCTATCGGGACTCGGGACGACACTGACGGGGGTCAACTTCCTGGCCACCGTGCTGAAAATGCGTACCCCAGGCATGAAACTGATGGACATGCCGATCTTCACCTGGACCTGCACCTGGGCCAACGTATTGATCGTCGCTTCCTTCCCGATCCTGACCGCTACCTTGGCTTTGCTGACGCTTGACCGTTACATGGATTTCCACATTTTCACCAATGAACTTGGTGGCAATCCAATGATGTACGTCAACCTGTTCTGGGCCTGGGGTCACCCCGAGGTTTACATCCTGATTCTGCCGGCGTTCGGGATCTTCTCCGAAGTCATCTCGGCGTTCACCGGTAAGAAACTGTTCGGCCACCACTCGATGATCTACGCCTCGGGCGCGATCTCGATCCTGGGCTTCATGGTTTGGCTGCACCACTTCTTCACCATGGGTTCGGGTGCCAACGTCAACGCCTTCTTCGGCCTGGCGACGATGCTGATTTCGATCCCGACGGGGGTGAAGCTATTCAACTGGCTGTTCACCATTTACCAAGGGCGTCTGCGTTTCACCAGCCAGGTTCTGTGGACCCTGGGCTTCATGGTGACCTTCGCCATCGGCGGCATGACCGGCGTACTGCTGGCCATTCCGGGTGCGGACTTCGTCCTGCACAACAGCCTGTTCGTGATCGCTCACTTCCACAACGTGATCATCGGCGGCGCCGTGTTCGGTTACATCGCAGGCTTCGGCTTCTACTTCCCTAAAGCGTTCGGCTTCAAGCTGCACGAAGGTTGGGGCAAGGCTGCGTTCTGGTTCTGGATCTCGGGCTTCTTCGTCGCGTTCATGCCGCTCTATGCACTGGGCTTCATGGGCATGACCCGTCGTCTGAACGCCACCACCAACCCTGAGTGGGTGCCGTACCTGTACGTTGCCATGTTCGGTGCGGTGATGATCGCCTGCGGTATCGCCTGCCAGTTGATCCAGCTCTACGTCAGTGTCCGTGACCGTAAGAAGCCGGAAAACATGTGCGAGCACGGCGACCCGTGGAATGCCCACACGCTGGAATGGTCGACCTCGTCGCCACCACCGTTCTACAACTTTGCCGTACTGCCAAAAGCCGACTGCATCGACCCGTTCACTGAAGCCAAGGAAGACGGTACTGCGTACCAGACTCCGGTCAAGTACGAGCCGATCCACATGCCAAACAACACCGCGACCGGCCTGGTCATGGGTGCTCTGTTGACTGTGTTCGGTTTCGCGATGATCTGGCACATCTGGTGGATGGCCATCTTCGGCCTCGCCGGCGCCGTGATCTACTTCGTGATCCACGCTGCCCGTGATGACCAGGGCTACATGGTGCCGGTCGACGTGATCGAGCGCACCGAAGCCGAGCAGCGCAAACGTCTGGTAGCCGCAGGGAAACTCCCGGCCACTGCCACCCGTGTTGAAACCTCGTTGGAACAGGCTTAAACCATGTCGAACTTAGTGACCAATGCTGGACACACCCATGTCGATGGACATGGGCACGATGACCATCACCACGACTCGGGCGAGATGACCGTATTCGGTTTCTGGCTCTACCTGATGACCGACTGCATTTTGTTTGCGTCGATCTTCGCGGTGTACGCGGTACTGGTTAACAACGTAGCGGGTGGCCCGTCGGGCCACGACATCTTCGAGCTGCCATACGTGCTGGGCGAAACCGCCTGCCTGTTGTTCAGTTCGATCACCTACGGCTTCGCCATGCTGGCGTTGTTCAAGGGCAACAAGAAGGCGGTACTGGGCTGGTTGGCCATTACCTTCCTGTTCGGCCTGGGCTTCATCGGCATGGAGATCAACGAGTTCCACATGCTGATCTCCGAAGGCTACGGTCCTAACCGCTCTGGCTTCCTGTCCGGATTCTTCACCCTGGTCGGCACCCACGGTCTGCACGTGACCAGCGGTCTGATCTGGATGGCGATCATGATGTATCAGGTCCAGAAAAACGGCCTGACGGCGACCAACAAGACCCGTCTGAGCTGCCTGAGCCTGTTCTGGCACTTCCTGGACGTGGTGTGGATCTGCGTATTCACCGTTGTTTACCTGATGGGGACTCTGTAATGGCTAACGCACACTCCCACGATGGTCACGGCCACGACGACAGCCACGGCAGCGTCAAGTCCTACGCCATCGGCTTCATCCTGTCGGTGATCCTGACGATCATTCCTTTTGGCCTGGTGATGTACCCATCGCTGCCTAAAGCAATGACCCTGTGGATCGTACTGGCCTTCGCAGTAATCCAGGTGCTGGTGCACCTGGTGTACTTCCTCCACCTGGACCGTTCGGCTGCCCAGCGTAACAACGTGATCGCGTTTGTTTTCGCCGCACTGGTAATCGTCTTGTTGGTAGGCCTGTCGCTGTGGATCATGTTCAGCATCCACACCGTCATGATGGCGCACTGAGGAAAGTCCGGATGTCCTTTAAGCACTTTATCCAAATCACCAAACCGGGGATCATTTTCGGTAACGTGCTTTCTGTGGCGGGCGGATTTTTCCTGGCCTCGAAAGGGCATGTCGATCTGGCCATTTTCCTGGCCGCCATGATCGGCACGTCCCTGGTGGTGGCTTCCGGTTGCGTGTTCAACAACTGCATCGACCGCGACATCGACCTGAAGATGGAACGCACAAAGAATCGTGTGCTGGTCCAGGGCTTGATCTCCCTGAAACTGGCACTGATCTACGCGACCGTCCTCGGCGTTGCCGGCGTTGCCTTGTTGTACAAGGTGGCCAATCCGTTGGCCGCGCTGTTCGCCGTGATCGGTTTCGTCATCTACGTCGGCTTCTACAGCCTGTACCTCAAGCGCAAGTCGGTTCACGGCACGCTGGTGGGCAGTCTGTCGGGCGCCATGCCGCCGGTGATCGGTTACGTCGCTGTGACCAACAGCTTCGACATGGCCGCACTGACGTTGCTGGTGATGTTCAGCCTGTGGCAGATGCCGCACTCTTACGCCATCGCGATTTTCCGCTTCAACGATTACCTGGCTGCATCGATTCCGGTGCTGCCTGTTAAACGCGGGATCGAAGTGGCCAAGAAGCACATCCTGCTCTACATCCTGGCGTTCCTCGTGGCGACCTTGATGCTGACCTTCAGCGGCTACGCCGGCATGAGCTACCTCGCCGTCGCCGCGGCCATGGGCATGTACTGGTTGTACATGGCCTGGACCGGTTACAAGGCAGTGGATGACACGGTCTGGGCACGCAAGCTGTTCGTGTTCTCGATCTTCACCATTACCGCGTTGAGCGTGATGATGTCCCTGGACTTCAAAGTGCCGAGCGAGCTGTTGCTGACGTACGCGCCTTAAGCGTCGGACGCTGTAAAGAAAAGCCCCGCCTTCGAGAGAAGAGCGGGGCTTTTTGTTGGGGGCGATTCAGTCGGTTTGGTGTCGGTTGAGAGCAAGGCTGCCATTGAAACGCGTCCCCAAGGGTATCGAAGTCCATGCCTACTCATGCAGCAGAACCCTCCTACAAGGTTTTCAGGTTGTCGCTCGGAAGTCGCCTTTCTAACCTCGGGGGTGTGGCTAATTCAGTCGCAATAGCCGCCAGGCGTTGACCCGCGCGCCATCACTGGCATCGCTATCCCACATCAGTTTGAGGTTCGAACATGGAGTTGTCGGATGTAATTATCCCCCGCGTCAATACGAGCACGGCGTTGGGGCAGGCTTTGATTTCGATGTTCAAATCTGTCGAAGCGGAGCTGGTACTTGAGTACGCAGAGACAGGGGCGGTAAAAATTATCGTTTTCGGTGGGTGCGCAGTTCACCTTTATACAAGTCACCGTGTTTCAACAGATGTCGATGCAGAAGTTTACGAAGCGAATGTCCCCAAAAGTCTTCACCTCCAAACCATGCTCGCAGAGGTTCCCGAACAATTTATCGATGAACGCTCCGGTCGGTTGATGGAGCTGAACTATGACCTTCAATACAACACAAGCTTTGGCCCCATTCACGAGGACTATTGGGAGCGGAGCCTGCCACTTGCCGAGTTTCCGACCGAGTCTCCTCTACATGTTCACATTGCATCGCCCATCGACATTGCGATATCTAAATTGGGCAGAGCTACGGATCAAGACATTGGCGATATCATGGCGCTTCTCAGGAGCGGCTTCATAATCACTACCGAACTCCGTCGATTGGCGTTGCAGGCAATTGATGTATATGTTGGCAACAAAGAGCCACCAACGTCCGTTCTCGACAATATTTTGCAAAATTATCTGGAGATAACAGATGACGAAGCCCCTTAACGGCCACGTCCTCTCATCCGCTTTGGACACGCTGGTCAAAAGCCCTTTGAATCAAGCAGATGATGCTGCGCTTGTAAGCGCGGCCGAAGCTGTTTGGTACTCGGACTCGAACCTTGAAAGTGAAGTCTCGGCATTTTTGAGTCGGCATTCTGATGAGATCGAAATCCGCCGTGCAGGCTACCTGCTCGAACGCTTCACTCGTTTTGCATGCGTGTCTGATAGCCGCGTGCTGGAAACCTTCAATGTCCTTGAGCTTTTTGCATACTCGACTTTCAAGCAAGACGTGAAGCCACAACCAGCCGCTCCGCTTCGCCGTCGCCGTGATGAACTTGCTGCTTCATGGGGGTTGAGTGAAGGCCTGGGCTTGAAGGCCCAGACCCTGATGCCTTTTCAGACTCGACATTACGCAGCAGAGCAACACGCCACGTTTTCCTGAAGATTTATCAGCTATCGAGCAATCGAAAAAAGCGTTCACGCACCTGCGGGCTATCGCTGTGCGCAACGTTGAAGCGCAGGAAGCTGCTGGCATCAGCCGCTTTGCTCAACAAGGTGCCGGGTGCCAGGACGAGGTCGTTTTCAAGGCCTTTACTGGCCAGCGTCTCGGCGTGCAATCCATCGGGCAAACGGGTCCAGATGAACAGGCCTTCGCCCGGCAACGAAGACACCGAGCATCCGGCCTCCGCCAGCCAGCGAGCCACGCGGCTGCTCGATTCGTAGAGGCGATCGACGGTGCGGCGTGTGTGTTTGGCGTAAGTGCCGTTGGTGAGCATCGTGCAGATAATTTGTTCCGCCAACTCTGAGGTCACGCCGCCGCAGCTCATCTTCAAACGGATCAACCGTGCGGCCAGTTGTGGCGAGAGCACTGCGTAGCTGACCCGGCTGTTGGCGGTCAGGGTCTTGGAAAAACCGGAAACGTAGCTGACGTTGTCCAGACCACTGGCAGCCAGTCGTGGCGTGTGTTTTTGCTGAAGATCGCCATAGAGGTCGTCTTCCACGATGTGGAAACCGTAACGGTGACTCAGCTCCAACAAACGGTAAACCTGGGCGGCGGAGAACGAGTGCCCGGTCGGGTTGTGCAGTGTGCTGTTGGTCATGTACAACACGGGGCGATGGGCAATCAGCAATTGCTCGAACGCCTCCAGATTCAGGCCCTCGCAATCGCGGGCAATGGTGATGACCTTGGCGCCGTGCAGCGCCAGGTTGGCGTGCATGTTGAAGTAGCACGGATCGTCCAGCAGCACTGTGTCGCCGGGTTGTATCAACAGGCGCATCAGCTGGTCGATGGCTTGTACGGTGTTGGCGGTGGTGATGATCTGCTCCCGCGGCACCTCGATGCCGACAGTCGACAACTTCACCCGCAAGGCCTCGCGCAGCGGCAGGTAACCACCCACCTCACCGTATTCACCCATGCGCAGCGCGGTCGCACGAAGGGTGCCGCGCACGGCTTTTAGGAGCTCTTCGGCGGGCAGCCACGAACCCGGCAAGAATCCGCATCCGGGGCGCAACGCGCCATTGTTCAACAGAATTGCGCGGCGGACCCGACTGAGTATGTCCTGGGGTTGCAGGTCCGGGCCTGCCGCAGCCGGTGGCTGGTTGATGGCCCGTTGCACGTAGTGCCCCGAGCCCTGGCGTGAAACCACCAGTCCCTTGGCGCGCAATCGGTCCAAGGCATCGACCACCGTGGATTTGCCCACGTTCATCAACTCGGACAGTTCGCGAATCGGTGGCAACTTGGCCCCGTGAGGCAAGCCACCCTGGCTGATTGCCACAGACAGCTGATCGACAATCTGCTGCACCAACGGAACTCCCGGCTGGAATTCGATGGCGGCGATCACTGCGCGCTGAGCCTGCATTTTACTGGTCTCCCTGGCAGTAAAGTTCGCTGGATTCTATACGAACTTGCCCTGATCAACGCAAACGTCTGTCTCTACCATCATCTGCGCGGTTCGCATCATTGACCAAGGGGGTCCAGTAGATGATTCAGCAGATAACCCGCGACGAACGTTTCCTCGCGATGGCGAAAGAACTCGGCTTTGATATCTACGACGAGAACGCTGCCGGAGGGCATTACGCGCCGCTGCTTCGGCACGGCGACGAGGTGTATGTCAGCGGCCTGGTGCCGCGCATGAACGGCAAAATCCAGTACCCCGGCCGCGTCGGGCTGGAACTCAATATGGCCGATGCTCAAGAAGCCGCCAGCATCAGTGCGATACGCGGGCTGGCGCTGATCCGAGAGGCCATTGGTTCACTGGATAACGTCAAGGCGCTCCTTCGCATCACAGTGTATGTGAAGTCCACATTCGATTTTGTGGACCTGAGCGAAGTGGCCAACGGCGCCTCGGATGTCCTCACCCATGTACTGGGCGATGCCGGTAAACATACGCGAACGACTGTCGGTGTTTACCAGTTGCCGAAAAACGCCCCCATCGAAATCGACATGATCGCGGCCCTGCATCCGTCGATGTAATCAATCCAGCGGGCAATAAAAAGCCCCGCTTGCGAGGGCGGGGCTTTGAGGTGTGGCGTGTTACTGCGCGGCGATGCTGTAGCCGTCGAACGCGGTTTGCTGCTGAAGGGCGGTGATGATGTTCTTGCGGTTGACCGCTTGTTCGGCCCCGGTGTTGTCCAGGAATGTCTCGCTCTCGATCTCTGCGTCATCGCCTTCGCCGACGAAGGTGAAGCCGAGGAATTCCAGCGCTTTGCGATCAACGTTCAGGCTCGAACGGGGAGTGCGCAGCGGCAGCGTGACGCTCACGCCGTCCTTGCTGATGGTGAACACTTCAAGATCTTTCTTGGCGCGAGCCGCTTTGCTCTTGCCGCTGCTCGGGTTGCTGATGGCCTGATGCGTCTGGTTCAGCACCTTCAAGGCCAATCCATAGACGATTTCCTGAAAGGCCGGGTCGTCCTTGAAACTGGACAGAATGCGGCTGATCGGGAATTTGCTGCTCAAGTCTTCCAGCGCGGCAATGTCTGCGGCTTCGGCATCTTTGAGTTGCTTGAGCTCACCCATCAATTCGTAGGCTTTATCGTCGTCGAAGCTGTCGTGGGCCTGGCGGATCGCAGTGCGCAGCTCGCGGATCTGGTCACTTTCCCGAGTGGATTGAAACGCGTCCAGGACCATCTCGCTGATGGTCTTGGCCTGTGGGACGTGCTGTGAAAGATTGATGGAGTTTTCGTATTCCGCTTTGGACGACAAGGTGACTACGGATTCAGCGGTATTGGAATCGGACATTGAAATTTCACTACTTCTTTTAACTTGGGTTTAGGCGAGAAAGCACTGGGCCTTTTCAGGCCGCCTAATCTATTGGACCCAGCCTGAGTTGTCACGGATGAACAGGCCGCTGGTCATGATTTTTGCCGTGGAGGCTTTAGCCTGCGGCTCAGGGTTGGGGTTGTTTCTTGCGTCAGGCGCTTGGGCTGGCCAAATGTTGAAGCTCCAGCGCATTGGCGGTCGCCGCGCCACTGGCCGTATTGTCGAAAATGCACCAGGTGGGCCTGTCTTGCGCCTGGGGTTGTAGCGTTATAGCCAGCTCTTCCAGCCATGGCGACTCGTAGCTTGAGTAGTAAATTCTCGGTGAGCCGTGCAATCGGAAATAGCGGATGCCTGGCCAGGCGCCGGGCACGTCACCCTCGGGGATCGGCGAAGGATCGGCTGCCACTTGCCCGATTCGATGCTCAATCAACAGTGTCTGCGCCTGCGGTGTTTGCCAGCTGACATGCCTGGGTTCCAACACCGCAAACCCGTCGTAGCGTGATCGAAACACGCTGAAGAAGTGTTGAGCTGTCTCGCCTTCAAAGGCCAAGGAAGGTGGGAGCTGGATCAGCAGGCAACCAAGCTTCTGGCCCAAATGGGAGCATTGCCCGATGAACTCATCGATCAACTGTTCACAGCCCAGCAAACGCGCTTCGTGGGTAATCTGCTTGGGGACTTTGACCGAGAACCGAAAGCGCTCCGGTACGCTCTCGGCCCACCGGGCATACGTTGCCGGGCGGTGGGGTCGATAGAACGAACTGTTGATTTCCACGCACGTCATCCGGGCGGCATAGCGCTGCAAGTGCGTGCCTGCTGTGGGAAATGCCTCCCAATGATCACGGGGCAGGCTCCAGCCGGCGCAGCCGATGTACAAGGGCGTCGTGGCAGTCATCGAGGGTTTCTCGCCTCCGCGTCGGGTCAGGTTCAAAGCTGTGACCGCTGAAAAGAGGCTATTTCCCCATCGAGTTCAGGTTCATCGAGCGAACGGCCCATTGTTCAGCGGTTTGCTCATCCACCGGCAAGGAGAAACGGAAAGTCGCGCCGCGCCCTGGAACATCGATCAACTGAATCTCGATACCGTGTAGCTGCAGGATCCGATGCACGATGCGCAATCCCAATCCGCCATCGCGTCGGGCACCGCCAATGTTGAACGGACGCAGGAACAAGCCTTCGCGCAGTTGCGGGGCGATGCCCGGACCGGTGTCGCTGACGGTGACTTCGATAAACGACCCGTGAGGGCGCAGGCTCAACTCGATTTCGCCACCTTGTGGTGTATCGCGAAGGGCATTGTCGAACAGATTGGTCAGCACCCGTTCGATCAGCCCCAGATCGGCGCAGGCCGTCGAAATGTTCGGTGCGAAGCTCGCCTTGAGTTCGATCTGGCGTGCCTCGGCGGTGAGTTCGAATTTCTGGAAGATGTCCTGCACCAGATCGGTCAGCGAGAAACGTTCGAGCACGGGTTGTACAAAACCGTGTTCAAGCCGCACCAGTTCCAGCAGTGATTGCGCCAGGCCGCCGACCTTGCGGCTTTGATCCAGCGCGATGCCCAGGTAGCGCCTACGGTCAGCGGGAGACAGCGTGGTGTCCTTGAGCGACAGCGTTTCCAGATAACCGTGCAGCGAAGCCAGCGGTGTGCGCAGGTCGTGGGAGATGTTGGCCACCAGTTCGCGGCGTTCCTGATCCTGGCGGGTCAGCGAACGCCATTGTTCGCTGAGGCGGGTTTGCATCTGGCGGAAGGCGGCGTCGAGCACGGCGATTTCATCGTGACTGGCTGCCTTTTCAACCGGTTCCGGGGCGGGCGGTGTGGTGGGAGCGGCGTCGATGTCGAACTGGCTGACTCTTTCGGTCAAGCGTCGCAGCGGCCGGGTGATCAGGGCAAATGCCGTAAGGCCGGCGATCAGGCACAACAACGCCACCAGACCAATGGACAACAGGGCGGTATTGAGCGCGGCGCTGGTGGCACCGCGCTCGGCGAAGCGGTCGTGTTCTTCGCTGAGCAACACCACATAGAGATAGCCCGCCGGTTTACCGTTGACCTGCAACGGCGCGGCGCTGAACACCTTGCGCCCCTCGGTGCTGCGCGGGTCGTCACCGAGAATCGGCAGCGCATCACCCTTGAGCAGACGCTTGATCGGCGTCAGATCGATGCGCTCGCGATGTATCCGGCCTTCCGGCGCGGCACTGCCGACAATGCGGCCTTCGGTGTCCAGCAGGTACACCTCGACACTGGGATTGACCAGCATGAGTTTGCTGAACAATTCACGCACGGCATCGGGCATCAGGCCATTGCTGTCCATCAGCACCGTGTCGCGGGCAATGTGCTGGGCCAGGTCCCGGGACAACCCTTGCACCACTTCCAGTTCATGCATCTGGTTGGAGCGCACTTGCATCCAGGCCGATGTGCCGCAGCACACCAGCAACAGAGCGGCAAACACCAGGGACAGGCGTTGTGTCAGGGTCAGCCTCATGGCTGCTCCTCCCGGGCCGCGAATTTATAACCACGACCCCATACCGTGAGGATGCGCGCGGGTTGTGCCGGATCGGCCTCGATCTTGGCCCGCAGGCGGTTGATGTGCGTGTTGACCGTGTGTTCGTAGCCTTCGTGGCTGTAGCCCCAGACGGCGTTGAGCAGGTCCATGCGCGAGAACACCTTGCCCGGCTGGCGGACGAAGAAATACAGCAGGTCGAATTCCCGTGGCGTGAGGTCCAGGCGTCGACCGTCGAGCGTGACGTCGCGGGTGATCGGATCGACGGAAAGACCGTCGGCGATCAGGCTGCCGGCATCCATTTTCAGATTGCGCGCCATCGCATCGACACGTCGCAGCAGGGCTTTGACCCGGGCGACGAGTTCAAGCATGGAAAAAGGCTTGGCCAGGTAATCGTCGGCACCGAGCTCCAACCCCAAAATGCGGTGCACTTCGCTGGAGCGTGCGCTGGTGATGATGATCGGTGTGTAGCGAGCCATTGCCCGCGCTCGACGGCAGATTTCCAGGCCATCGACACCGGGCAACATCAGGTCGAGGATCAGGGCGTCCCAGCTTCCTTGCTGCAGCAGTTGCATGCCCTCGTTACCGTCGGCGCAGTGCACCACCTCGAACTGCTCATCGCGTAGATGCAGGCAGATAAGGTCGGCGATGTGCAGGTCGTCTTCGACCACCAGGACACGTTTGGTCTGTTCCATAAAGCTCAATCCTTTGTAGCGCAATGGGCACATTGTGCGGGTTTTCCTCGGGTCGAGTTATCACGAATTGTTTAACTCCCCGTGAGGATTTGGCGATCAACCCAAGCCTAGGCTGTGTTCCATGTCAGGCACCTGGAATTTTGGAGAAGGCCATGTTTTCACGGCGACAATTTCTTGCAGCGAGCGGCGGGCTGGGGGCTGCAGCGTTGGTGATCGGTGTATTGCCAAAATTTTCCACCAGCACGGCGCTGGTCAGCGAAGCCAGTGCAGCGGAGGTTTTCGAGGTGACTCACAGCGACAGCGAATGGCGCGCCATGCTCAGCCCCGAGCAATACGAAATCCTGCGAAAAGAGGGCACGGAGCGGGCCTACAGCAGCCCGCTGAACAATGAGCACCGCGAGGGTATGTTCGTCTGCGCCGGTTGTAATCTGCCGCTTTTTTCTTCCAGCACCAAATTCGACAGCGGCACCGGCTGGCCGAGTTTCTGGGCGCCGCTGGACAACGCGGTGGCCACCAGTCAGGACCGGTCCTTTGGCGTCGTGCGTGAAGAGGTCCATTGCCGACGTTGCGGTGGTCATCTGGGTCATGTCTTCGATGACGGGCCCAAACCCACCGGTCTGCGCTACTGCATGAACGGGTTGGCGCTGACCTTCGTGCCCCGGACGGTTTGATCCGTGGGCCCATCCTTTCACTCACGTCATTCAGGTCGATGCTATGTGGCTTCTGGTTCTCGCTTATCTCGGTGGTGTGCTGACGATCGTCAGTCCGTGCATCCTGCCGGTACTGCCCTTTGTCTTCGCGCGCACCGGGCAGCCATTTATGAAAAGTGGTTTGCCGCTGTTGGCGGGCATGGCACTGACTTTCGCGCTCGTCGCCTCGTTGGCGGCGGTGGGCGGCGGCTGGGTGGTGCAAGTCAATCAGTACGGTCGCTGGCTCGCGTTGCTGTTCGTGGCACTGTTCGGTCTGACGCTGTTGCTGCCCCGGCTTGCCGAGCGCCTGACCCGGCCACTGGTGGCCGCCGGCAGTCGCCTGTCGGAAGCGGCGGGCGCCGATTCCCAACCGCGCCCCGGCGCTTCGTTCCTGATCGGCGTCGCCACGGGCCTGCTCTGGGCTCCCTGCGCCGGGCCGATTCTGGGCCTGCTGCTGACCGGGGCCGCGCTGCAAGGGGCAAGCATCGCAACCACCTTGTTGTTGCTGGCCTACGCCGCGGGTGCCGCTACCTCCCTCGCCGTGGCTCTGTTGCTGGGCGGTAAAGTCTTTGCGGCGATGAAGCGTTCGATTGGCGCTGGCGAGTGGGTGCGTCGAGGATTGGGCGCGGCAATGCTGGCCGGTGTGGCGGCAATTGCCCTGGGGCTGGATACCGGGATTCTGGCGCGGTTTTCGACCGCTTCCACTGGCGGCATCGAACAAGCGCTGGTTGGCCGGTTGGCCGGTCAGTCACCGAGTAACGGCGGGGCAATGATGGCCGCTGGCGGGGCGATGAAAGTGTCGGCGCAAGCGCCGGGTGCATTGCCGGTCGAAGGTAACCTCCCGCCGCTTGACGGTGCGGTCCAATGGCTCAATTCACCGCCTCTGACCGCGCAGGCGTTGAAGGGAAAAGTCGTGTTGGTGGATTTCTGGACTTACTCCTGCATCAACTGTCTGCGTACCTTGCCGTATGTGAAAGCCTGGGCCGAAAAATACCGTGATCAGGGGCTGGTGGTGATTGGTGTTCATGCCCCCGAATTCGCATTCGAGCGTGATGTGGGCAATGTCACCAAAGCCATGAAGGACCTGGGCATCAACTACCCGGTGGCAGTCGATAACGACTATCGGATCTGGCGTGCTTTCAACAACGAATACTGGCCGGCTCATTATTTTGCCGATGCTCAAGGCCGCATTCGCTATCACCATTTTGGTGAAGGCGAGTACGCCGAATCGGAAAGGGTTATCCAGCAGTTGCTGCGTGAAGCGGGCGCCGCAAAGGTCGACAACGGGTTGATCAATGCCAACGCCACCGGTGTTCAACTCGCGCCGGACATGAACGAAGTGCAATCGCCGGAAACCTATGTCGGCTATCAGCGCGCGGAGCATTTTGTACCTGAGGCCAGTCTGGCTCCCGACACGGTCGCGACGTACAACCCGCCGTCCCAACTGGCCCTCAACGACTGGAGCCTCGACGGTCAATGGAAAGTCGGCTCCGAACGTGCCACGTCAAGCGCGCCGGCCAGTCGAATCGTCTACCGCTTTCACGCACGGGATCTGCATCTGGTCTTGGGGCCCAATGCGGACGGTAAACCGGTGCGCTTCAAAGTGCTGATTGACGGAAAAGCGCCCGGCGATGCCCACGGCACTGACGTGGCACCCGATGGTCGTGGCCTCGTCACCGAACAGCGTTTGTATCAATTGGTGCGCCAGAGCAGCGTTGTGAACGACCACACCTTCAGCATCGAGTTTCTCGATCCAGGTGTGTCGGCGTATGCGTTTACGTTCGGTTGATAGCCTTTTCATTTACTCAGGAGTCAGACTCATGAAAACCCCGTTTACCTGGCGCCGCACCTTGTTGGGTCTGGCTGCTGCGGGTGTCATCGGCCAATGCACGGCGTTCTCTTTCGGTGCCGCCGAAGAGGCGGTCGTCATTCCGCCGCCAGCCCTCGACGAAACCACCCAGGCCCACAGCGAAACGGCGGTTTTCGCCGGCGGCTGCTTTTGGGGCGTACAAGGCGTGTTCCAACACGTCAAAGGCGTAAAGAAAGCCGTGTCAGGTTATGCCGGCGGTGCAGCGAACAACGCCCGCTATGAACGCGTCAGTGAGGGCGATACCGGTCATGCGGAATCGGTCGAGGTCACCTTCGATCCTGCGCAGGTCAGTTACGGCACCTTGCTGCAAATCTATTTCTCGGTGGCGCATAACCCCACCGAGTTGAACCGTCAGGGGCCCGACAGCGGCACCCAGTATCGGTCCGCGATCTTCCCCGAGAACACTGAACAGCAGCGCGTGGCCAAGGCCTACATCGCTCAGCTCAACACCGCGCATTTGTTCAACAAGCCGATTGTGACCACACTGGAAACCTACAACGGTTTCTACCCGGCTGAGGAGGAGCATCAGGACTTCCTGACCGAACACCCGACGTATCCGTACATTGTGATCAACGATCTGCCGAAAGTGGCGCAGCTGAAACAGCTGTATCCAGAGCGGTATCAGGAGAAACCGGTGCTGGTGAAGGCGGGGAGCAGCAGTTAGCCCGAAATCACATTCTTGCCAGCGACTTTCGAGCGATACAGCGCCTGATCAGCCCTCGCCAGAAGGCCGGTCTGTTGCTCTTCCTCGAAACGCTGGACCACGCCAAAACTCATGGTTACGTGAAACTCGCCCACGGGCGGCAGGCTCGCCAGCCCATGGCGGATGGTCTCGGCCAAGGATCGGGCAT
This sequence comes from Pseudomonas sp. fls2-241-R2A-110, assembly GCF_030209165.1. Classification (NCBI taxonomy): domain Bacteria; kingdom Pseudomonadati; phylum Pseudomonadota; class Gammaproteobacteria; order Pseudomonadales; family Pseudomonadaceae; genus Pseudomonas; species Pseudomonas sp. fls2-241-R2A-110. The sequence continues at coordinate 24,335 of NZ_JARVSN010000014.1, forward strand.
CGGCCAGCGCAGTGTTGGGCAGGATCATGATGAACTCGTCGCCGCCCCAGCGCGCCAATAGGTCGCCTTCGCGCACGTAGCGCTTCACGCTTTCGACGACCTGCACCAACGCGGCATCTCCCAGCGCATGGCCGTAGTAATCGTTGATGTTCTTGAAGTCATCGATGTCCATGGCGATCAGCGATAACGGTTGCCGAAAACGTTGGGCTCGCTCGCATTCCTGGGGCAGGGTTTTCTCTAGAAGATAGCGATTGGCGATCGATGTCAGTGCATCGGTTTCCGCCAGTTTGCGGTTTTCTTCCAGTTGAATCTGTAACTGCTGATTAACCCGGGACAACTCCCGAGTGCGCTCTTCGACGATGGCTTCAAGGGATTGATTGCGCCTCTCCATCTCTTCCAAGAGGCGTTTCTTGTCGTCGATACTGCGGTGAGCGCCGACCATTCGCGCGACCGATCCGTCGACATTGCGGGCCAGTATGTAGCCACGATCTTCGATCCAGATGTAACTGCCATCCTGTCTGCGACAGCGATACTCGGCCTGATAACCCGGAGCCCGTTGACTCAAGTAATCATCGAACACGGCCATCACCCGAGGGAAATCGTCGGGGTGGATGACGTTCTCCCAGGTAAACACGGTGTTGTCCAGGGAGTGTGCGGCGTAGCCAAGCATCTCGTACCACGCTGGATTGCGGTAGACAAACCCGGTGTTGGCGTTCCAGTCCCAAATGCCGTCACTGACCAGTTCCAGAATGGTGTGCAACATGTCTTCGTTCATATCCGACACATTGAATTTCAACGGCTCGATATTTGATGCCTCACCCATCACCGCTCTCCCTGCCGCACTGATATCAAAGTGACCCGTCAGTCGCGGAGATTAAGGCATGGCCTATTGTTGCGGCTAGTGTTTGCCCCACATCTGCATGGCAAAGTCGACGAAGCGACGTAGTTTCGGCAATCGGTAGCGATCCTGGGCATACAACAGGCTCATGGGCCGGCTCGGCAACTGGAAATCCGGCATCAAGGCCACCAGTTTGCCGTCGCGCAAATCCTGCTCGACCAGGGCATCGGGCAACATCACGACGCCCATGCCCGTGCGAGCGGCCTGATGCAGGCCTGCCGAACTGTTGATCAGCATCGGCCCGCTGACCGTCACCATGACTTCGCCTTCAGGGCCGCTCAGACGCCATTGTTTGCCCACGGAATGCCAGTCGTCTCCGACCGGATACGCAAAGGACAGGCAGTCGTGATGTTGCAGATCTTCGGGTTTTTCCGGTGTGCCCCGACGCGCCAGATAATCCTTCGAGGCGCACATGGTCAGGGTGTAATCGATAAGTGGGCGGGCGATCAGGTTGGTGGGTTCGATAGCCCCCAGGCGAAACGCCACGTCGAGACCGTTTTCGAGCAGATCAGGGCGCCCGTTGGTAAGCACCACATCCAGTTTGACTTGCGGGCACTGCAGGGCGAACTCGCTGAGTGCGGGCGCGAGTCTTTCTGTACCGAAGGTCAGGGGAGCCGTGATGCGCAAGGTGCCGGTCGGTGTGTCCTGGCTCTGTTCCGCCAGTCGCTCGGAATCAGCCACCAAACCCAACACCTCAAGGCAACGCTGATAGTACGCGGTGCCGAATTCGGTCAGGCGCTGGCGCCGTGTCGTCCGGTTAAGCAAGCGTACGCCAAGGCGCTGCTCAAGGGCTCGAAGGTGATTGCCGACCATGGTCGTGGACATATCGCACTGCTGAGCAGCCGCCGTCATGCTGCCGGTTTCCACCACTCTTACGTAAACCGTCATTGCCTGGAACAGATCCATTATCAAGCCCAGCTTTAAGATGATTGAAGTGTTGCAGCGTTTATCCAGCTCAGGTGGCTAACCATACTGCAAAAACACCGACAATTGATGGAGCTTGATGTCATGACCGCCGCTTGCCTGATGACCACTTACCAACCTCTGGCCCTGAGTTTCAACAAAGGCCTGGGCACCCGACTTTGGGATCAGGACGGTCGTGAGTATCTGGACGCAGTGGCCGGTGTGGCGGTGACCAATGTCGGCCACTCTCATCCCAAAATCGTCTCGGCGATCAGCGAGCAAGCCGGGTTGTTGCTGCACACTTCCAATCTCTACAGCATCGACTGGCAACAGCGGCTGGCGCAGACATTGACGACGTTGGCGGGCATGGAGCGGGCGTTCTTCAACAATTCCGGTGCTGAAGCCAATGAAACCGCGCTGAAACTCGCGCGGCTTTACGGCTGGCACAAAGGCGTCGAACAGCCGCTGGTGGTGGTCATGGAAAACGCTTTTCATGGCCGCACCCTGGGCACCTTGTCCGCCAGCGATGGCCCAGCCGTGCGCCTGGGTTTCAATGAGCTGCCGGGCGACTTCGTCAAAGTGCCATTTGGTGATCTACAGGCGCTGGAAAAAGTGCAGCAAGCCCATGGCCACCGCATCGTGGCCATCCTGATGGAGCCGATTCAGGGCGAAAGCGGCGTGCAGATGGCGCCTCCCGGTTACCTCAAAGCCGTGCGCGAACTGTGTAACCGGCGTGCGTGGCTGATGATGCTCGATGAAATCCAGACCGGCATCGGTCGTACCGGCCAGTGGTTCGCGTTTCAGCACGAAGGCATCGTCCCGGACGTCATGACCCTGGCCAAAGGCCTCGGCAACGGCATCCCCATCGGCGCCTGCGTGGCCCGGGGAAAAGCCGCCGAGTTGTTCACCCCCGGCAGCCACGGCAGCACCTTCGGCGGCAATCCGCTGGCGTGCCGGGTCGGTTGCACCGTGCTGGAAATCATCGAAGAAGAAAAGCTGCTGGAAAACGCCAGGCTCCAGGGTGAGCGCCTGCTGGCCAGGCTACGTGCCGAGCTTTCGGATGACCCGAATGTACTGGCGATTCGTGGCCAAGGCTTGATGATCGGCATCGAACTGAAACAGCCGATCCGCGACCTGACCCTGATCGCCGCCCGGGACCACGGCTTGCTGATCAACGTGACACGGGGCAAGACCATACGCCTACTGCCCCCGTTGACGATTGATGAGCGGGAAGTGGAGATGATTGTCAGAGGGGTTTGTCGGGCGCTAATCACTGCCTAGTGGAGATCGTTCCCACGTCGAACCGTCTGCGTGGGAATGCCTCAATGTCCGCTCTTCGTCCGCTCTTGGGACGCGGAGCGTCCCGGGCTGCATTCCCACGCAGAGCGTGGGAACGATCAAGCAATCTCCATCAAAGTAATAAGTTGTTCCGCAGTAGTTTTCCTTGTTTGCAGTGTTCAATCGATCTGAGCAAACGATCTGCATTATTGCTGGACTTCAGAAGTATGGAGATCGTTCCCACGCTCTGCGTGGGAATGCCTCAATGGACGCTCTGCGTCCGCTGTTGGGACGCGGAGCGTCCCGGGCTGCATCCCCACGCAGAGCGTGGGGACGATCAATTACTCGGGTTGCAACAGGGAATTGGCAAATGCGCTCACATCAGCCCAATCCACGAGCTTGATTTTCGAACCACTGAACCCCTCAAACAATTGCCGGTGCGCGTTAAATCCACAGGCGTCTTCGCGCGACCGATAACTGCCAGCCCATTCCAGCAGCGCGATCAGCAACGCGTCATCGTCCCGCCGGTTTTCCCGCTGGCGGATATTGGCGACGCAGGTGTCGTCGTCGATGCACAGCCAGACAAGCGCAGTTGCACGGTGGATAAGTTCGCTGACGATCCAGCCGTACACACCTTCGATCACCCAGCGTGGTTCGTCCGCCGCGACCCGCGCCATGGCGAGTGCGTCGGCGCGGGGGCGGGCGATGCTGCATTCGTCTGACGTCCAGTGGATCTGATCGAGATCAACCGAAGGCACATGAAGTTGTTCGGCCAATCGTTTAGCCAGCCAACTTTTGCCTGAGCCAGAGTTGCCGATGATCAAGGTTCGGGTGAGGTTCATGGCGGCTCACACGCTTAGTCGTTGTTTTCGGGCGCAACCATTCGCGTCTTTGGTGCACCGTTTGAGTTGTGCTGATAAATAGCCTGCGGCTGTCCTTTCTCATTGAAGAACACTTGGCCGATCCCTGCCGAATTCCACAGCCGTTCGCCCGCTTTGGCATGCTCGGGGACGTGCGGGATGATGCGCATGCGGCGGCGTTTGGTGAACCAGTTCAGCGGCGAGCGTGGCGAGTAGAGCCAGCGATTGAGGCGGTCGAACCATTCGAGCAGCGCGGGTGGAAATTCGTTCTTGATGCCGCTGCTGGTGATCTGCCAGATATGTGGGCCGGCCTTGCGGTGTCGGATCAGCACTTCGTAGACGAAGGAATAATGCACATCACCCGACAGCACCACGTAGTTACCCGGTGTACGCGAGTGGCGGAAAATATTCAGGATCACCTGGGCCGCGCCGCGATGGGCCATCCAGTTTTCGGCATCCACCAGCAGTGGATAACCGCACCAGCTGAACACTTTTTGCACGGTTTCGATCAGCTTGACGCCGAAGATCGGTGCCGGCGAAACGATGATCGCCGACGGGTGATCGAGCAGTTCCTGTTGCAGTTCGCTGAGCGCTTCCCAGTCCAGCAAGCCTGAGGGTTGCTTGAGGTTCATCTCGCTGCGCCAGCGTCGGGTGCGGGTGTCGATCACCACCAGCGCCGGGGTGGTGGGCAGCACGTAATGCCAGTGCTGAAAGCCCAACAGCAGATCGATCAGGTCATCCTGCGCCTGGCTGTCGAGATAACGGTCATCCCCAGTGGCGCTCAATAAACGGGTTTTTTCCAGGACACCGCCGAACGCATCCGGGTTATTCCCCCAACCCTGGCACAGCATGTAGGCGATCAACGCGTTGCCGATGATGCGTTTGGAGAACGGATGGCCGTAGGCCGTTTCCTCCCATTGCGCGGAAAGATTCCAGTCGTCGGTGACGTCATGGTCGTCGAAAATCATCAGGCACGGCAGGTGAGCCATTGCGCGCGCGACGCCGTCCAGGCCAGCCTTGAAGTGATCGATGCGCGTTTGTTCGAGGGCATATCGCTCGCGCCTTTCCTGCGTCAGTGCCGGTGGTTGTGGCGCGATCAGCGTCCAGGGTGTCGGTGACCAGACCAGCAAGTACATGGCCATGACTTCGGCGAACGTCACCAGATGGTTGTCGGCGCTGCTGCTGGTGAAAATCGGCTTGCGCGCGCCACCGAAAAATCGCTCGCGCAGGGTTTCGTTGCTCTCCAGCGCCGGTAACAAATCCGCACGATGGTAATAACTGGCGGGGTGCTCGTAGAGCCTGGCGCTGTCACTGACCACGGCGCCTTCGAGGTGTTCTTCGAACAATCCCAGGCGCTCGATCAAGGCATGAATCGCCCGCAGCATCGGGGCGGCGACATCATCCGCATACACCTGATCGCCGCTCATCATTAACAGCGCCGGGCGTTCAGTTGCGTCATGTTCGGTCGCCAACAGCTGATCAACGCAAAGCAAACCGTCTGCCGCCGGGTGGTGAGGTTTGCGGCAAGAGCCATGCAGCAATTGATCGATTCTCGAGCGCAAAACAAAGTTCGGACAGCGCGCTTCACCGTACAACAGATGAGGCGCCCAGTTGGCGATGCCATCGTCGGCGCCATCAATCAGCAGGTCGTACTCGATCAGCGTGTCGCAGGGCAGGGCGGTTGCCAGCGGCACATCGATCAGGTGGATAAACGCGTGAGTGCCGATCGGGATGACGGTGCACTGTCCTGCGTCCAGGCGGATGTCGCTGCAATCTTGCAGGCGCAACGTCAGCGACAGCGCCCGGGAGCCCACGAGCCACATGAGCAGCCGCGCAGGTTCCAGCCGCCGCAACAGCGGGCCGACCAGCACCGGCGGCAGTGAGTTGCAGTCATCAGGCAATGGAAGAGATGGGGACATCCGGGTTCAAGGCTCTTGGTGCACAAGTCGGCGATGATAGCGCAGAGCTCTGGCTGGACTTCATCAATTGCCCGAGGGGGTCATTTGAGGGGAAAGATCGTGACCGACACCACCAGCGCAATCAGTGCGGTCACCAGACTGCAGGCCACCGCAGCCAAATGACGATAGGCAGGAGATTGTTCCTTGTTGAATCGGGTGATCACCAAGAGCCATGTCCCGCTGAGGGCGCCCAAAAATGCCATCAACGTGTAAAGCGCGAATGCTGCCGTGGGTTGTGAGGCGTGAGTGTCCGGGGTTAGCCATCTCGAGCAAAGAATCAGCACCGCCGTCCCGACGATAAAACTTGCCACGGCACCACCGAGGTTCGCCAGCCAGATATTCAACGGGCCACGGCTCTTCACGATCCAAATCCACATCCCTGCTGATGCGACGAAGAACAGCAACATACTGATTAAAAACATTCAATCTTCCCTGTTAACCAACATCGTTGGCCTTTGATGAGGTGAGGCGATGGCATGCACGATATCAAATCAGTGGCAGGGAGTTGAAGTGAGAGGGGCGATTCAACAGGCAACCAAAGGCGAAAGATGATTGCCTGGGGGGGCATCACAAATCTCAGGCACTTAACACAACCGAATGTGGGAGCGAGCCTGCTCGCGATGGCGTCAAAACATTCAGCATGATTGCTGGCTGAACTGACGCTATCGCGAGCAGGCTCGCTCCCACAGATTTTTTAGCCAGTCTCAGGATCGCGAGAACCTAAGCCTCCCAACCCGCCCCGCTGACCGCCTCTTGCGCCAGCGGGAGCAAGTCAGCCCCCTGATGCTCGGTTTGCCAGGCCAGCAATTCCTTGCGCATGCCGGGCGTCCAGTACAGCTGCAGATGATTACGCACACCGAGCACGGCTTTTTGATGGTCCGGTTCGATGGCGAAGTACTGGGCGATCTGGTTGACCATCTTGATCAGGTTCTCAGTGCTCATCGGCGCACCTCCGCTTTTGCGCCACGACTATGCCGGCGTTCCTTGAGCAAGCGGTCCTGTTCATCACTGAAGGCCTGGTAGCGTTTTTGCCACTCGGAAGGGTGGTAGACGCGGCTGACTTCAACGGCGGTGACCTTGTACTCCGGACAGTTGGTCGCCCAGTCGGAATTGTCGGTGGTAATGACGTTGGCCCCCGATTCCGGGAAGTGGAACGTGGTGTACACCACGCCCGGAGCGACGCGTTCAGTGACCCGCGCACGCAGTACGGTCTGGCCGGCGCGACTGCCGATGCCGACCCAGTCACCTTCGTTGATGCCACGGCTCTCGGCGTCGGTCGGGTGGATTTCCAGGCGGTCTTCGTCGTGCCAGGCGACGTTTTCGGTACGCCGTGTCTGTGCACCAACGTTGTACTGGCTGAGAATGCGCCCGGTGGTCAGCAGCAGCGGATAGCGACTGTTGACCTTTTCTTCGGTGGGCACGTAGCCGGTCAGCATGAAACGCCCTTTGCCGCGCACGAACTCCTCGATGTGCATGGTCGGCGTGCCGTCCGGTGCCTCGGCGTTGCACGGCCATTGCAGGCTGCCATGGCGGTCCAGTTCGGCGTAGCTGACGTTGGTGAAGGTCGGCGTCAGGCTGGCGATTTCATCCATGATTTCTGATGGATGTTTGTAGTTCATTGGATAGCCCAAGGCGTTGGCCAGGGCCACCGTGCCTTCCCAGTCGGCCAGGCCGCCGAGCGGTTCCATGACCTTGCGCACCCGCGAAATGCGTCGCTCGGCGTTGGTGAAGGTGCCGTCTTTTTCCAGGAACGATGCGCCCGGCAGGAATACGTGGGCGAACTTGGCGGTTTCGTTGAGGAAAATGTCCTGCACCACGATGCATTCCATCGCCGACAGGGCTGCAGTGACGTGTTGGGTATTCGGATCGCTCTGGGCGATGTCTTCGCCCTGGCAGTACAGGCCCTTGAAGCTGCCAGCCAAGGCAGATTCGAACATATTGGGGATGCGCAGGCCCGGGTCGGGTTGCAAAGAGACGTTCCACGCCTGCTCGAACTGCGCCCGAACCACCTCGTTGGAGATATGCCGGTAGCCAGGCAACTCGTGCGGGAAGGAACCCATGTCGCAGGAACCCTGAACGTTGTTCTGCCCACGCAGCGGGTTCACGCCCACGCCTTCGCGGCCGATGTTGCCGGTGGCCATGGCCAGGTTGGCGATGCCCATGACAGCGGTGCTGCCCTGGCTGTGTTCGGTGACGCCCAGGCCGTAGTAGATCGCCGCGTTGCCGCCGGTTGCGTACAGGCGCGCAGCGGCGCGTATGTCGGCAGGCTCTACACCGCAGACAGGACCCAAGGCTTCCGGTGAGTTCTCCGCGCGACTGACGAATTCGCGCCAGTGGTCGAAATCGATGTCCTCGCAACGAGCGTCGATAAAGGCCTGGTTGAGCAGGCCTTCGGTGACGATGACGTTGGCCAGGGCGTTGAGCATGGCGACGTTGGTGCCCGGACGCAGGGCCAGGTGCAGTTCGGCGCGAGCATGCACCGAGTCCACCAGATCAATGCGCCGAGGGTCGATGACAATCAGCCGCGCGCCTTCGCGCAGGCGGCGCTTGAGCTGCGAGGCGAACACCGGGTGGGCATCGCTGGGGTTGGCGCCCATCACCAGGATCACGTCAGCCTGCATCACCGAGTCGAAACTCTGGGTGCCGGCGGACTCGCCCAAAGTTTGCTTCAAGCCATAACCGGTCGGCGAATGGCAAACCCGCGCACAGGTGTCGACGTTGTTGTTGCCGAACGCGGCGCGCACCAGTTTTTGCACCAGATAGGTTTCTTCGTTGGTGCAGCGACTGGAGGTGATGCCACCAATGGAATCGCGACCGTATTTTTGCTGCAACCGGCGGAATTCGCTGGCGGCGTAGGTCACCGCTTCATCCCAGCTGACTTCCTGCCACGGGTCGTTGATGTGTTTGCGGATCATCGGCTTGGTGATGCGATCCGGGTGAGTGGCGTAGCCCCAGGCAAAGCGCCCTTTGACGCAAGAGTGGCCGTGGTTGGCCTGGCCGTTTTTGTCCGGAACCATGCGCACCAACTGGTCGCCTTTCATCTCGGCGCGGAACGAGCAGCCCACGCCGCAATAGGCACAGGTGGTGATCACGCTGCGCTCGGGCTGGCCCAGTTCGACTACGCTTTTTTCCATCAAAGTCGCGGTCGGGCAGGCTTGCACACAGGCGCCGCAGGACACGCATTCCGAATCAAGGAAATTATCGCCACCGGCCGCCGCCACCCGGGATTCAAAACCGCGCCCGGTAATCGTCAGGGCAAACGTGCCCTGGGTTTCTTCGCAGGCGCGCACGCAGCGGTTGCAGACGATGCACTTGCTTGGGTCGTAGTCGAAGTAAGGGTTGGAGGTGTCCTTCACGTCGGCCAGATGGTTGTCGCCTTCATAGCCGTAACGCACCTCCCGCAGGCCCACCTGACCGGCCACGGTTTGCAGCTCGCAGTTGCCGTTGGCCGAGCAGGTCAGGCAATCCAGCGGGTGATCGGAGATGTACAACTCCATGACGTTGCGGCGCAGGGTCGCAAGCTTTGGCGTCTGGGTGTGCACGGTCATGCCTTCAGTGACCGGCGTGGTGCAGGACGCTGGATAACCGCGCATGCCGTCGATTTCTACCAGGCACATGCGGCACGAGCCGAAGGCTTCCAGGCTGTCGGTGGCGCACAGTTTGGGAATCGTGGTGCCCAGCAGCGCGGCGGCGCGCATCACCGAAGTGCCTTCGGGCACGCTAATGCTGCGACCGTCGATGTTCAGGGTGACTTGCACGTCGCTGTCGCGGGCGGGTGTGCCCAGGTCGATATCGGTTTTCGGGTCGAAGAGAGTAATCATTGGTCGGCCTCCGAGGGCTGCAGACCGAAGTCGGCGGGGAAGTACTTGAGGGCGCTGGCCACCGGAAACGGGGCCATGCCGCCCAACGCACACAGCGAACCGTATTGCATCGTGTCGCACAGGTCCTTGAGGATGATCACCTGTTCTTCGCGACCGTTCTGGTCAGGCGCGGCGAGCAGGCGATCGATCACCTCCACGCCCCGGGTCGAGCCGATGCGGCACGGCGTGCATTTGCCACAGGATTCCTCGGCGCAGAACTGCATGGCGAAACGCGCCATTTGGGCCATGTCCACCGTGTCATCCGCCACCACCACACCACCGTGACCGAGCATCGCGCCGATGGCGGTGAACGCTTCGTAATCCAGCGGCGTGTCGAATTGCGACGGCGGCACCCACGTGCCGAGCGGACCGCCGACCTGCGCAGCTTTTAGAGGACGGCCACTGGCGGTGCCACCGCCGTACTCTTCCACCAGTTCGCGCAGGGTCAGGCCAAACGCCCGTTCTACCAAACCGCCATGACGAATATTGCCCGCCAACTGGAAGGGCATGGTGCCCAGGGAACGGCCCATGCCGTAATCGCGATAGAACTGCGCACCCTTGGCCAGAATCAGCGGCACCGAAGCCAGCGTCAGCACGTTGTGCACCAACGTCGGCAGACCGAACAGGCCCTGCAACGCCGGGATCGGCGGCTTGGCGCGGACGATCCCGCGCTTGCCTTCGAGCGAGTCCAGCAGCGCGGTCTCTTCACCGCAGATGTAAGCGCCGGCACCGACGCGCACTTCCATATCGAAAGCCAGGCCGCTGCCGCCGACATTGGCGCCGAGGTAACCGTTGGACCGGGCAATCTCCAGCGCCTCGCGCAGAGTGGCCACAGCCTGTGGGTATTCCGAGCGCACATAGATGTAGCCATACGTGGCGCCGACGGTAATGCCGGCAATGGCCATGCCTTCGATCAACAGGAAGGGGTCGCCTTCCATCAACATGCGGTCGGCAAAAGTGCCGGAGTCGCCTTCGTCAGCGTTGCACACGATGTATTTCTGCGCCGCCTGAGTGGCGCGCACCGTGCGCCATTTGATCCCGGCCGGGAACGCCGCGCCGCCACGGCCACGCAGGCCGGAATCGAACACGTCCGTCGCGGTCTGCTCGCCGCCAATGGTGACGGCTCTTTTCAAACCCTCGAAACCGCCATGGGTTCGGTAATCGTCCAGCGACAGCGGCCGGGTAATACCGGCGCGGGCGAACAACAGGCGTTGTTGAGACTTGAGATAAGGCAACTCTTCCACAAGACCCAAGGCCAGTGGATGCGAGGACGGCTCGCCTTGCAGCGCATCGAGCACGGACGGCACATCGGCAGCGGTCAGCGGACCAAAGCCGATACGGCCTTGCGGGGTGTCCACTTCCAGCAGCGGTTCCAGCCAGTACAAGCCGCGAGAACTGGTGCGTTGCAGGTCCACATCAGTCTGATTCGAAAGTGCCAGGGCCACGTCATCAGCACCGACCGCACGGGCCAACGAATCACACGGTAAATAGAGAGACGGCATCATGCGTCCTCCCGGCAAGCGTCGAGCAAGGCATCGAGACGCTCAGGATTCAGCCGCGCATGCACCTGGCCATCCAACTCCAGGGCGGGCGAACAGGCACAGGCGCCGAGGCAATACACCGGACGCAGGCTGATACTGCCGTCGGCACTGCTGCCGTGATCGTCCAGTTGCAGGCGTTCGCGCAATTGCGCGGCAAGCGCCTCGGCACCACGGCTCTTGCAGGACTCGGCGCGACACAGGCGCAAGATATGCCGAGCGGGCGGCGCGGTGCGGAAGTCATGGTAAAAGCTGATCACCCCACGAATCTCCGCCTGACTCTGGTTCAGGGCGTGGGCAATCTCGGGGATGGCGGCATCAGGGATGTAACCGATGCCCTCCTGAATCTCATGGAGAATGGGCAACAGAGCGCCCGGGGAGCGTTTATGACGCTCCAGCACGCTGTTGACCATCGGCAATTGCAACATCTCATCAGGCATACAGCATTCCTCACGGGTCACGGACAAACCAGGCGGTTGTCGGTCGTCCGAAAGTGTCGGCTGCGGCATTCACACCACGTCACGGAATCGTGGCATTTTCAGGCCGTTGGCCAGGGCACCCTGAGCGGGCATCTTGTTGTGCCCGGCACGGTCTTCGCCGCACCTCATAAAGGGCATTAAGGCAGCTTGCCACGCCGCTTTTGATTCATCTGCACCAAAGCGACGTGCTCAGTTCTGCCTACGACTCTCCAATAAGTCTAGAAGAGCGCAAAGCGTAGCGTTTGCTCATCAAATATCTTTCAGATACCCCTTGAGGACGATGAACGGCCCATCGACCTCGCTTGTGCCAAGCTGAAGGGAGGTTGAAACGCCGAGCATTCAATTGCCGGTCAGGCTAACCCCCAAAGGGCCCATGACATGAACATCATCCATGCAGCACACGTGCGTCGAGAGTTCTATAAAGCAGTCAAGTTCTACTTTCACGTGGTCTGGCCGATTTTTTCCGTCCTGCTGTTCTTGATTGTGCTGTTCGGTCTGATCATCAGCTATCTGGAAGGATGGGATCCGTTTGACGGTATCTACTTCGCGTTCGTGACCGGCCTGACCATCGGTTATGGAGACCTCGTCCCGAAACTGGCTGTCTCGCGGGTGCTGGCGATTATGCTGGGGTTCAACGGGGTGCTGATGACGGCGATATTTGCGGCGATCAGCATTCGGGCGATTGAGAATGCGGTGCGGGCGACAGAACACTTGGAGTAGGGGGCGCGGCGACGTAATGCGAAATGCGCTATGACATCATGTTCACGACGCTCATTTGAAAAGCAGGGAAAGACTGATGATTGATTTCAACAACAAAGGATTCTTCAAACTCAAGCAAAACGACGAATACGCCGAACGCGTTTCCGACCTTTTGATCGACGGCGAACACGTCATCGACTCTTATAAATCCATGCGCGACGGCGTGGTGTTTACCAACAAACGCATCATCGCAGTCAACGTCCAAGGCATCACCGGCAGCAAAAAAGACTTCACCTCATTGCCCTACAAAAACATCGTGGCGTACTCGGTGGAAACCTCTGGCACGTTCGACCTGGACTCCGAACTGGAGATTTACTTCTCGTCGCTGGGAAAAGTGAAATTCGAATTCACCGGCAGGACATCGATGGTTGAAATTTCCAAACTGATATCCCAACACTTGCTGTGACCTAAACACGAAAAAGCCCCGAAAAACTCGGGGCCAACAACACACTAAAGTCAGCCGCAATTCCTGTGGGAGCGGGCTTGCCCGCGAAAGCGCCAGACCAGCCAGCATCAATGCTGAAGCCCGACGACCCTCCCAAGCAGCTCACTCCCCCAAGCGTCATACCCAACAACGACAGGCATCAAAACCATCCCGTCATCGTTCAACCGCTACGCTTCAGACTTCTCCGACATCTGCTGCTTAGATGTCGATGCAGAAGCCCGATCCCGAGTCAGCACCTTCACCGCATCATCCACCACCGCCTTACTCATCGCCGTCAAATAATGCGCGGCCCAAGAGTGGCGGTCGGTGTCTGTGGCGTAGGCTGCATCCTCGTTCAGCTTTTTGGCGAGGAAGAGAAAGTCAGAAGCCATGGATAGAGCATCACCGAGCGGGACGCCGCGAGTGACATGGAAGAGCGGTTGATCTGCGCAGTAAATGGCAGGGGTTAGGCCGATGGTTTTCAGCTCGGATTGATCGGTCATTGGCCACCTCCGATGATGGAGAGGCGGTGGGAGAGGGCGGATGGTGGGGCGTTACGCAACTGGGCGTCGCGTTGAGGGAAAAGCCAAATTGTGTACGGATTGATGCTGCGCATTATCAGACTCCTTGATATATGGAGCTGCCAGATTCGTTACCACACGAATGGGTGACAGCTGTGCGCAGGGTGGTAAACCGGGTATCAAGGAAACCGGCACGCCCGAAGGCGTCCCACGCACAGCCGCCATGACTCACGCCGCAGGCATAAAAAAAGCGCCTGATGACGTGTCTGGGGCGCTGTTGCGCCTTGAATAACTCGGGTTACCACACCCGGTCGCTGAATTGGCAGCGACGGTGGGAGGGTATCGTGGAGACCCCTTTCCTGCAACCTTCGAACGTTTTGACCATCGTTGCGAGGCGAGGCAATCGGGTACACCCTTTTCTCAATACCCACTAACCTAGATTCTGTAGGAGTTAGTTGCACGCCCCCCAAACCGCTTATGAACTCTTGATTTGGATCGTGATGGCAGGAGGTAGAGTGATTCAATATTCATCAGTTGGTGGACATGATGCGCCAATTGAGTCGATCAACGACGACCTACTTAATGGCCTGGGGGTAGCGCGTGCGATTCATCGTGTACTCACTACGACACCATCAAATTGGTCGACTCGTGTCGGGTTATACGGCGCTTGGGGAAGCGGAAAGACAAGCATCCTTAACTTACTAAGAACGCTTGAGGAGGCTGATGGTGCGATGGTTCTAAGCTTTTCAGCTTGGTTTGCTGCAGGCGAGTGCGGTGTGATCAGTCAGTTTTACACGACACTTGAGGAGCGGCTTCGGCGGGAAAGTTTTCGGTTGCCTATCAAGCAACGTACAAAGTCAGTTATGGCAAAATTTGGGCGTTTCGGGGGCGTTGCAGGATTTTTCAAAACGAGTATTGAGGAGTTGGCTCTTGTACCTCCGTCGGTAACAAAAATTGCGACAGAAGCGCTTTCTAAACTGTCATCGGCAACGTCAGACTGGACAAAGATTGGCGCTAAGGATCTGGAGGCTATCGCTAAGTTACTTAAAGGTCGACGAGTCGTTGTGTTCATCGATGACTTGGACAGGGCGGATCCGAGACTCATACCTAAGACTTTGTTGGCGATGCGAGAACTCTTGGATTGGCCAGGATTCTCCTTCGTCCTTGCTTTTGACAAACGTGCAATTTCCAGTGCGCTCTCAGAATACTCAACGGCCTTCGGAGATGATGCGCAAGGCTTTCTCGAAAAGGTAATTGATGTACCGTTTGAAGTACCGGTTGCAGGAGAAGCACTGAAAAAGCGGCTCTCATTACCTGTATTTAAAGCGTGTTGTGACGTCATGCCTATGGAGGCTGTTGTAGCAATTTTGCCTGTCTTACCGAGTCAGCCTCGACGGGTAAAGTTGATTGCTCGAATGATGGGAGCGCTACGTCCATCTTTAGTTCGACACTCAATCGATGAAGTCGATTGGGTTGGAATTAGTCTCTACCTCGTGGTTAAAGAGTCAAGTGAGTTGCTGGCAGATTGGGTTGTGAAGTCGGCGATGGCTGATGGAACGGATTGGATTCTTTGGGCTGGCAATGAGCAAGAGAGAAAGAAAAAGGAAGAAGACACAAGAGCAGAGTTACTAGCGCTGCTATCTACCCCCAAGCCTCCTGTCGACGCTGAACGAGTCGTTGCAGCTGCTTTGCGCCTACTCCAACATTGGGACATGACATCCAGTGACACGATCTTGTATTGGGTGGGGATCGTGTATCACGAGCCTGCAGTCACTCTTAGTGAAATCCGAGAACTGCGCGATCAATTTGATAATCACGAGCTTCCATCTGCTATCGACGCTGGTATCCGTCAAGCAATGGATATAGCCGGAGTTTCTGAGGTTGAGTCTGCAACTGACTACCTCGCAGCTGCGGTATCAATCTACGATCAGGCACTCGATGCGATGGCGGAAGCACGCACGAATGGCGAATGGGAAAAACGGCATGTTGTCGCGCAGAAGTCACTGCTTCTGCTTGAATACTTGTGGACCCAAAAAAACAATGTGGCTCTCGTTGGAGCAACTGCCTTGGGGCCGATAACAGTGAAACTTCACGGCCTCGTAACTAGATGGCTAACGTGGACGAAAAACGAAGGGGAACTTAGTCTCCGTGAGCGGGAGAAGTGCCTTGCGCTTATCGCAACTAATCATTGTGTTGATCCTGAGTTGATTTATGCGGAAACGGACCCGTTCTGGAACTCATATTTGACAGATAGTAGACAGGGCGTGGAAATAATGAAGGAGTGGCGTTGCATCTTAAGGGACGCATTAGCACCACGTGTTGTCTCTCGACTCTGTCAAAAATTTCTGGAAATTGACGGGTTGCTCTCTGTTTCCGCGGGAGACGAGTTGCTCGGTCCATGGCTGGTAGAAAATAAAGAATCCCCTTTGTACACAAGTGCAGAGATGTCAAATATGTTGGTCGAAACTCTGAAATCTGGACGTGGAGAAAGTGAGTCAGTTCGCACTGAGTTATCTAAAAATACGCAGCTTTATCTGAGGCAACTTATCTTTCAGACACGGGATGCTAGTTGGGGTGGGGTTGAGCATGCAATCGCAATAAATGAAGTACTCCCCGAGCTCATCCCTACTGCATGGTCTGCAATAATTGACGTTGCGGTTCCATTTCGGATGAGATCTACATTACGAAAGTTGCATGCAGATTTAATAGGAATCAATGTTTCTGTCGAAAATATGCCGAAACCAATATGGCTTGTTGAAGATGTCGATTCCGGCGTGGGAAAATGATTTAAATAAAGGGAAAGGGGGTGGTGGTTTTATTTTTGAAAAAAGATAAATACTGTTCTGTTTTCAGTATCTATTGCTGAGAGATTTTCTGATTTTTTTCAAAAATTGACAAATTAGATTTGGTGATATAAATTTGCCATCATTGCTAATTGGGTTGTCGCTGCTGTTTTTAGCAGGAACAACTTGGATGAACATTATGGTTGAGTTGAATATTCGGCATGGATGATACTAAAAGTAGTAATATCGTTGTTAAAAGCGCTAATTTAAAGTCGAAATGTTGGGTTGTTAGGCCTGGGGTTAGATATCGATTTATTGAGCATTTTTTGGATGATGGCTTTGTTGCAATGGGCCATTTGGACGATGAATGGCTTGAGCAAGAAAGTCTTGATTGTTTGAGGGATGCGGAAGGGGAGCGGATCTATTCAATTTGCAGTGAGATTAACGAGAAGCTTTCCATAAATACGCGGGCTCAAGTAATTTCGTTTGTGAATGAAATGTGTGTGGGCGATGTTGTCTTCACGCTTTCCAAAAACTATATCTACCCTGGCGTGATCACTTCTGACCCAATTGTTGAACGTTTAGCCCTTTCTGCAAATGAAAGCTTTCAGGTTAGACGAAGAGTGAATTGGGGCGATAGAATTGATAGGGAAAAAATACCCGTAACGCTGACCAAAAGCTTCAATGCTTACCAAGCTGTATTTTCGTTGGGTGAAAGTTCGAAAGAAATTCATCACTGGCTCAGTTCGTTTTTCATAAGTGATGAGCATTATTTTAGCAGTCTTCGAGTAGATCAGGCGGGATCCTTAAGTCACCATTCTCTTAAAAATCTGTCAGAGATAATGGATAGGCTGCAAGTTCTTTCCATACTTATTGGAGAGTGCCATGGTGGTAGGCTTGATCAAGAGTTTGTAGAGAATCTTTCGCTAGATCAAATTTTGAGTTTTATGTCGCAGTTTGATGAGCAGGGTCTGTTACTCCTGACGTCTCAGCAAGTTGTCATGTCGCCAGGTGATCTATGGTACGGACTGAAAAGCACATCTGTTCGGACTGGTGTTGCTTTTTTAGTTGGCGTTGCGCTGCTTTTTGATCAAAGCATAGCATTTGCCGATCCTCATCTGAATGCAGTATGTAAAGAAGTTACTCCGATTGTGGCTCAGAATATCGAGACGCTGAAAAAGGATGTTGACTTCGTGGATGTGAAGAAGAAGCTCTGGGTAGGAGTTTCCAAACAGAATAAAAGTTTTGTAGAGCGAGAGCAATCGCCGAAGCAAGAGTTTCCGAATGATGGCGATCCCCGCTATTCTACTAGGTGAATAATATGGTTAGCTCTATTGCTGGGATTGAGTGGTATTATTTTTTTGCTGGCGCTCTGCTGCTAACTCTGTTTTGGGCTTTTCGTGATCCCTGTGTTCGTTTTGTTCGCGGGGTTTTTCCTGATCAGTTAGCTTATAACAATGTTGTTATGGCCACGTGTGCCTTGCTTACATTGATTTGGGGAGCGTACACGTTTGATGCACTACAGCAGAAAGGGAAAGCTTTGGCTGAACTGTCTGAAATACAAAAAAGAATAAAGGATACGGAGGCTACATTTCTTAGTGTTGCAGTTGGTAGTACAAAATATTCTGGTGGGTTTTATTTGACTCCTGTGGTGACTATAAAAAATAGTAGCAATGAGGCGATGTATTTTCAACTGTGTAAGGATTCTTTGTCGATAAGCCAGCTTTCTTATAATTTTGAGGGTAGGGTCATGTCTATGTGTACAAACCACCCGCTTTTCTATGAGATGATTTCGGATGATCTGAAGGTTAATAATAGCCCGATTTACGATGTTAGAGTGCCGATATCCTCAGAGCGTAATTTAAATTTCTTTTTGCCGGTCAAGGAGTCGGGTGTCTACTATGTGACGTTTTCGGCGCTGTCTTCAAAAACGCCGAATAATCAAAAGCGGAATGGTGATTGCAGCTTTACGCAGGGAAATAATATTTTAGGTAGAGCGGACGAGACTAGAATTAACGGTAAGGACTCAATATGGTTTGCTTCGGCTTATATAATAATTAAGAAAAATTGAATTGTAAGGCGTGCGGTTTATTATTCCTGTGTTTGTGTGTTTGTGTGTTTGTGTGTTTGTGTGTTTTTTTTGGGGGGGGGGCTCGAGCAGATTATTTTCAGACAAAAACAAACGGAAAAGGCACTGAGTTATTAGATAAAGCATGGCGACCAGTATCGTTCCGGCTATCGGGCGTTCCCGCTTTTCAGGCTGCCCGCCTTCATTCATTGAATGTCTTTCAGATAATCCTTGAGCGCGATAAGTGGGGTGCCTAACTGCTCCATCGACCGTACAGTGCTGAAATCTGTCGCCAATCTATGCAGTTCACGCCCCAAAACCGTATCAACACCACCGACAGCATTCAGCGACAATCTCAGGCACTCACCCACCTTCACCTGAATCCCCTCAACATCCCCCCGCCGCACCAACAATCCAAAAACCTCCCGCTCGTAATCGCTCATGATCGGATCATCCCGCAGAATCGGACTCGAATCCTCCGTCTCATACGCAAGCTTGAGGCAGAACAGAGCAACAGTTTCCAGCAGCAGTTCCATGGGATGAATCCTTGAGAGGTGTCGTAACACTCGTGAACGAGAGGGTCAAAAGCATCGCCAGCAAGCCGGCTCCTACAGGTCGGCGTTGTGTCAGGCACTTTTTGGCAGGCGAAAAAAAAGGCCTTGCTAAGCAAGACCTTTCTTAATTTTGGTGCCCCGAGGGAGACTCGAACTCCCACTCCTTTCGAAAACGGATTTTGAATCCGCCGCGTCTACCAATTCCGCCATCAGGGCTCAATGGCGGCGAAGTATAGAGATGAGATTACCGTCGGTCAATCAGGTACATAGAGAATTTTCACTATTTCGGCTAGACTTCCGGCCCCTGCTAGACGAACCCCATCATGCGCGTTGCTGACTTTACTTTCGAACTCCCTGATTCGCTGATTGCTCGCCACCCTTTGGCCGAGCGTCGCAACAGTCGCCTGTTGACCCTTGATGGGGTCAGCGGCGCCCTGGCACACCGTCAATTCACTGATTTGCTCGAGCATTTGCGCCCGGGCGATTTGATGGTGTTCAACAATACCCGGGTGATTCCGGCGCGGCTGTTTGGCCAGAAGGCTTCCGGCGGCAAGCTGGAAATCCTGGTGGAACGGGTGCTCGACAGTCATCGCGTGCTGGCCCATGTGCGGTCCAGCAAGTCGCCCAAGCCAGGTTCGAAGATCCTGATCGATGGCGGTGGCGAGGCCGAGATGCTCGCGCGTCACGATGCGTTGTTCGAGCTGGAGTTTGCCGAAGAGGTGTTGCCGCTGCTCGACCGCGTCGGGCACATGCCGCTGCCACCTTATATAGATCGCCCGGATGAAGGCTCGGACCGCGAGCGTTATCAGACGGTGTACGCCGAGCGCCTGGGCGCGGTGGCGGCGCCGACGGCGGGGCTGCATTTCGATCAGCCGCTGATGGAGGCGATTGCCGCGAAGGGCGTCGAGACCGCGTTCGTGACCTTGCACGTTGGTGCGGGCACGTTCCAGCCGGTGCGCGTCGAGAAGATCGAAGATCACCACATGCACACTGAATGGCTGGAAGTCGGTCAGGACGTGGTTGATGCCGTGGCGGCTTGCCGCGCTCGCGGTGGTCGTGTGGTGGCGGTGGGGACCACTAGCGTGCGTTCCCTGGAAAGCGCCGCGCGTGATGGCGTGCTCAAGCCTTTCAGTGGCGACACGAACATCTTTATCTACCCGGGCCGACCTTTTCATGTGGTCGACGCCCTGGTCACCAACTTCCATTTGCCCGAATCCACGCTGTTGATGTTGGTTTCGGCGTTCGCCGGTTATCCCGAGACCATGGCCGCCTATAAAGCCGCCGTCGACAACGAATACCGCTTTTTCAGCTACGGTGATGCGATGTTTATCACCCGTAATCCCGCACCACGTGGCCCTGAGGACAAAGAATGAGTCGCCAAAGTCGTATGTCGTTTGAGTTGCTTGCCACAGACGGCAAGGCTCGTCGCGGTCGTTTGACCTTCCCTCGCGGTACCGTCGAGACCCCGGCCTTCATGCCGGTGGGCACGTACGGCACGGTCAAGGGCATGCTGCCGCGGGATATCGTCGCCACCGGCGCGGAAATCATTCTGGGCAACACTTTCCACTTGTGGCTGCGTCCTGGCACCGAAGTGATCAAGAAGCACGGCGACCTGCACGATTTCATGCAGTGGAAAGGCCCGATTCTGACCGACTCCGGCGGTTTCCAGGTGTTCAGCCTGGGCGCCATGCGCAAGATCAAGGAGGAGGGCGTGACCTTCGCCTCGCCTGTGGACGGCGCCAAAGTGTTCATGGGGCCGGAAGAGTCGATGCAGGTCCAGCGCGACCTGGGTTCGGACATCGTGATGATCTTCGACGAATGCACGCCGTACCCGGCCGACGAAGACGTCGCGCGGGTATCGATGGAACTGTCGTTGCGCTGGGCCAAGCGGTCCAAGGAAGCCCATGGCGACAACACGGCGGCGCTGTTCGGCATCGTTCAGGGCGGCATGCACCAGGATCTGCGCATGCGCTCCCTGGAAGGCCTCGACAACATCGGCTTTGATGGCCTGGCCATTGGCGGTCTGTCGGTGGGCGAGCCCAAGCACGAAATGATCAAAGTGTTGGATTACTTGCCGGGTCAGATGCCGGCTGACAAACCTCGTTACCTTATGGGCGTTGGCAAACCGGAAGATCTGGTTGAGGGTGTGCGCCGCGGTGTGGACATGTTCGATTGCGTGATGCCAACCCGTAATGCCCGCAATGGGCATCTTTTCATTGATACCGGCGTGCTGAAGATCCGTAACGCGTTCCATCGCCATGATGATTCGCCGCTCGATCCGACCTGCGATTGCTATACCTGCCAGAACTTCTCCCGTGCTTATCTGCACCACCTGGACAAGTGCGGCGAAATGCTGGGAAGCATGCTCAATACCATCCATAACTTGCGTCATTATCAAGTGCTTATGGCTGGTTTGCGCGAGGCTATTCAACAGGGTACATTGGCCGCCTTTGTCGATGCCTTCTACGCCAAACGCGGGTTACCTGTTCCGCCTTTGGACTGAGTTTTCTGACCCCAAGATTCAACATTTGCAACTGGAGTGCTAAATGAGCTTTTTTATCTCTAATGCCATGGCTGACGCTGCTGCACCGGCAGCTGCAGGCCCACTGGGTGGCGGTTTTGAGTGGATTTTCCTGGTCGGTTTCCTGGTCATCTTCTACCTGATGATCTGGCGTCCACAGGCCAAGCGCGCCAAAGAGCAGAAGAACCTGCTGAGCAGCCTGCAGAAAGGCGACGAAGTTGTGACCACCGGTGGTATCGCCGGCAAGATCACTAAAGTAGCCGACGATTTCGTTGTTCTGGAAGTTTCCGACACTGTCGAAATGAAGTTCCAGAAAGGCGCTATTGCCGCCACGCTGCCAAAAGGCACGCTAAAAGCGATCTAAGTTTCAACTTCTACTCAATCGACGGGGCGCGCAAGGCGCCCCGCGTCATAAGCGGGCGGCGTGATGCTGAACAAATACCCTCTGTGGAAATACATTCTGATCCTGGCGGTGCTGGCGGTCGGTCTGATTTATTCCGCTCCCAATTTATATCCTGATGACCCGGCCATTCAGGTCAGCGGTGCAAGTACTGCGCTGTTGGTCAATCAGGCTGATCTGGACCGTGTGAGCACTGCGCTCAAGGAATCCGGGATCAGCGTCAAGGCGGCCACTCTGGCGGCAAACGGCAAGGGCGGCCTGATCCGTCTGACCAAGGCTGAAGATCAGCTGCCGGCCAAAGACGTCGTGCGCAAGGCTTTGGGCGATGACTACGTCGTTGCACTGAACCTGGCGCAAACCACCCCGCAATGGCTGCGCAGCCTGGGCGCGCACCCGATGAAGCTGGGTTTGGACTTGTCCGGTGGTGTGCACTTCCTGCTCGAAGTGGACATGGACAAAGCCCTCGACGCACGCCTGAAAGTCTACGAAGGCGACGTCAAGAGCCTGTTGCGTAAAGAGAAACTGCGCTATCGCAGCCTGCCGCAACTCAACGGTGCCATTCAGCTGGGTTTCAGTGATGAAGCTTCCCGCGAACAGGCCCGCGCGCTGGTCCGCAAGAACTTCAACGATTTCGACATTGTTCCGGCCGACCTCAATGGCCAACCGGTGCTGCGTCTGGCGATGACCCCGGCCAAGCTGGCGGAAATCCGCGAATACTCCATCAAGCAGAACTTGACCACGGTACGTAACCGCGTCAACGAGCTGGGTGTTGCCGAACCGATCGTCCAGCGTCAGGGCGCCAACCGCATCGTGGTTGAGCTGCCAGGCGTGCAGGACACCGCAGAAGCCAAGCGTATCCTCGGCAAGACGGCCAACCTCGAGTTCCGTCTGGCTGCTGAGCCGGGTGCCTCGAAAGCCACTTCCGAAACCTTCGAGTTCCGTGAAGGCAAGCGTCCGCCTGCACAGATCGAGCGTGGCCTGATCATCACCGGTGACCAGGTGACTGATGCCAAGGCTGGCTTCGGCGAGCACGGCACGCCAGAAGTGAACATCCGTCTGGATGGCCACGGTGGCGAGCTGATGAGTCGTGCGACTCGCAGCAACGTCGGTCGCAGCATGGCGGTGATCTTCATCGAGCAGCGCCCGGTGACCACTTACGTCAAGCAAATGGTCAACGGCGTCGAGAAAGACGTACCGGTACAAACGTTTAAAGAAGAGAAGAAGATCATCAGCCTGGCGACCATCCAGTCGCCGCTCGGTGCTCAATTCCGCATCACTGGCCTGAACGGCCAGGGCGAGTCGTCCGAACTGGCGCTGCTGTTGCGTGCCGGTGGTCTGGCTGCACCAATGTACTTCGCTGAAGAGCGCACCATTGGCCCGAGCCTGGGTGCCGACAACATCACCAAAGGTATCGATGCATCGTTGTGGGGCATGCTGTTTGTCTCGCTGTTCATCATCGCCATCTACCGCTTCTTCGGCATCATCGCCACCGTCGCACTGGCTGTGAACATGGTGTTGCTGCTGGCCCTGATGTCGCTGCTGGGTGCAACGCTGACCCTGCCGGGTATCGCCGGTATCGTGTTGACGATGGGTATGGCGGTCGACGCCAACGTACTGATCTTCTCGCGGATTCGTGAAGAGATCGCGGCAGGCATGACGGTACAACGGGCAATCAACGAAGGCTTCGGCCGGGCATTCACCGCGATTCTCGACGCCAACCTGACAACACTGTTGGTCGGCGGGATTCTCTTTGCGATGGGCACCGGTCCCGTCAAAGGCTTCGCAGTGACCATGTCCCTCGGGATCTTTACCTCGATGTTCACGGCCATCATGGTGACCCGCGCGATGGTCAACCTGATCTTCGGCGGTCGTGACTTCAAGAAGTTGTGGATTTAAGGGGCTGCCATGTTACGTACAATCAACTTCATGGGCGTTCGCAACTTTGCGTTCGGCGTCACATTGTTCCTCACCGCGCTGGCCATTTTCAGTGTCTTTCATAAGGGCATGAACTGGGGCCTGGACTTCACCGGCGGTACGCTCATTGAGCTGACCTACGAGCGTCCGGCCGATGTCACCAAAGTGCGTGAGCAACTGGTTACAGCGGGTTATCACGAGGCAATCGTGCAGAGCTTCGGTGCAACTACCGATTTGCTGGTGCGCATGCCGGGTGAAGACCCGCAGCTGGGTCACCAGGTTGCCGAGGCCTTGCAGAAGGTCGGTGGCGATAACCCAGCGGTGGTCAAGCGCGTTGAGTTCGTCGGTCCTCAGGTAGGTGAAGAGCTTCGCGACCAGGGCGGCCTCGGCATGCTGATGGCGTTGGGCGGCATCCTGATCTACCTGGCTTTCCGCTTTCAGTGGAAGTTCGCGATCGGTGCCATCGTTTCCCTGATCCACGACGTGATCGTGACCATCGGTATCCTGTCGTTCTTTCAAATCACCTTCGATTTGACGGTGTTGGCGGCGGTACTGGCGATCATCGGTTACTCGCTCAACGACACCATCGTGGTATTCGACCGGGTTCGTGAGAACTTCCGTGTTTTGCGCAAGGCCAACCTGATCGAGAACATCAACATCTCGACCACGCAAACTCTGCTGCGGACCATGGCGACGTCGATCTCCACCTTGCTGGCGATTGCAGCGCTGTTGTTCTTCGGTGGCGACAACCTGTTCGGCTTCTCCATTGCGCTGTTCATCGGCGTACTGGCGGGTACTTACTCGTCGATCTACATCGCGAACGTGGTGCTGATCTGGCTGAACCTGAACAGCGAGGATCTGATTCCTCCTGCGGCAAGCGAGAAGGAAGTCGACGACCGTCCATAACGGCCATCGCTCTTCCAGTTGTCAGCCCAAAAAGGCGCGAGTTGAACTCGCGCCTTTTTTTGTGCTCCAAGGCTGGGAGAAGCGCGGACATGTTCCGCGGGTGATGGTCAGGAGGTTCATGTGAACAAGTCGTTGCTGGTTGGTGCGGTATTGGGTGCTGTCGGTGTGACTGCCGGGGGTGCTGTTGCCACCTACAGCCTGGTTAAAAGCGGCCCTGAGTATGCGCAAGTTCTAGCCGTTGAACCGGTCAAGACACAGATCAAAACGCCACGTGAAGTGTGCAAGGATGTAGCTGTAACCCGGCAAGCGCCGGTGAAAGACCAACACCAGATCGCCGGCACGGTGGTGGGTGCGCTGGCAGGCGGCCTGTTGGGTAACCAGATCGGCGGCGGCACCGGCAAGAAAATCGCCACGGTGGCGGGCGCGGTCGGTGGCGGTTACGCGGGCAATAAGGTTCAGGAGGGCATGCAGGAGCGTGACACCTACACCACGACCCAAACTCGCTGTAACACGGTGAATGACATCAGCGACAAAGTCGTAGGGTATGACGTTCGTTATTCGCTCGATGGCAAGGAAGGCAAGGTGCGGATGGATCGTGATCCGGGCAACCAGATTCCGGTCGACAAAGAAGGCAAGCTGATCCTGTCGCAGAACAACGAACAGAATCGCTAAATATTCAGGCTTAGAGTCAAAAAGAAGCACCTTTCGGGGTGCTTTTTTTGTGCTCACGATTTAAGCGACACAGCAAAACCCCTGTGGGAGTGAGCCTGCTCGCGATGGCGGTGGATCAAACAATACAGATGTTGAATGTGAGGCCGCTATCGCGAGCAGGCTCACTCCCACAGGGATCTGCGGTGTGCCTTGGGTGGAAATGCAGGCATAAAAAAAGCACCCCGAAGGGTGCTTTTTTGTGCGCGGTCGCTTAGCGTTTCAGCGAGGCCGGCAGGTGCGGCTGGATGGCCGTCAGTACGGCTTTGAAGCACTTTGTGTTGCCGGCAACGATGTGGCCTTTTTCAAGGAAATCGTGGCCGCCGGTAAAGTCGCTCACCAAGCCGCCGGCTTCCTGGATCAGCAGGGCGCCTGCAGCCATGTCCCACTCGGACAGGCCCGACTCCCAGAACGCATCGAAACGACCGGCAGCTACATAGGCCAGGTCCAGGCTCGCCGAACCGGCGCGGCGGATGCCGGCAGTCTGGCCAACCAGGGCGCGGAACATGCCCAGGTAGTTGTCGAGGTTGTCCATTTGGTCGTCGCGGAACGGGAAGCCGGTGCCCAGCAGGGCGCCGTCGAGGCTGGTGCGACCGCTGACACGCAGGCGGCGACCGTTCAGTTGAGCGCCGCGACCACGGCTGGCGGTGAATTCTTCCTGGCGAACCGGGTCCAGAACAACAGCGTGTTCCAGGCGACCGCGGTATTTGCAGGCGATGCTGACAGCGAAGTGAGGAATGCCGCGCAGGAAGTTGGTGGTGCCGTCCAGCGGATCGATGATCCACAGGTATTCTTCGCCTTCGATCCCGGTGCCAGCGTGCATGCCGGTTTCTTCACCCATGATCGAGTGGTTCGGGTAGGCCTTGCGCAGCGCGTCGATGATTTTCTGTTCAGCAGCGCGATCCACCTCGGATACGTAATCCTTGGCGTCTTTTTCGTCGACCTTGATGGTATCCAGGCGCTCGATGGAGCGGAAGATCAATTCACTGGCGCTGCGGGCGGCGCGCAGCGCGATATTCAGCATGGGCTGCATGGATGTGTCACCTAAGGTTGTTAAAGAAAGCCGGGCATTCTATCAGAACTTTTCTACAGGTGAAGGTTGGTGTTCGCATTCATAGCTTAACGGTAGGTTGAGCTGTAAGATTCTGCTCCCGATTATTGTGTTCGAGAGCGCCTCCCTTGCTGCAAAACATTCGTGTCGTCCTGGTCAATACCAGCCACCCCGGCAATATCGGCGGGGCTGCGCGTGCCATGAAGAACATGGGCCTGTCGCGGCTGGTGCTGGTCGAGCCACGGTTGTTCCCGCACCACGAAGCCGATGCGCGTGCATCCGGCGCCGGGGACATCCTTGAAAACGCGCAAGTCGTCGCCACCTTGGAAGATGCCTTGGTCGGCTGCAACCTGGTGCTCGGCACCAGCGCCCGTGATCGTCGTATTCCCTGGCCGCTGCTTGATCCCCGCGAATGCGGTGTGAAAGTGGTTGAGGAAGCTGGGCAGGGCGCTGAGATCGCGTTGGTCTTTGGTCGTGAAGATTCCGGCCTGACCAACGAAGAGCTGCAGCGATGTCATTATCACGTGCACATCCCATCAGACCCTGAGTTCAGCTCGCTGAACCTTGGGGCAGCGGTGCAGGTGTTGAGTTATGAAGTGCGCATGTCCTGGCTCGCAGCCCAAGGGCAGCCGAGCAAGGTCGAGAAGGATGAAGTGGCGTCCACCAAAAGCGGTGAACTGGCGACCATGGATGAGCTGGAACGATTCTATGAGCATCTGGAGCAAACCCTGGTGGCCATCGAATTCCTCGACCCGGAAAAACCACGGCACTTGATGGCGCGCCTGCGCCGGTTGTACGGACGCAGCTCGGTCAGCCGGGCGGAAATGAATATATTGCGTGGCATCCTCACGGAAACCCAGAAAGCGGCCCGTGGCGAGCTTCTAAAGCGGAAGGATTAAAAATGTTCGAGCGTTTGCGTGAAGATATCCAGAGTGTTTTCCATCGTGACCCGGCAGCGCGCAACGCCTTTGAAGTCCTGACCTGCTACCCCGGCATGCACGCCATCTGGATCCATCGCCTGTCGTCGGCCCTGTGGGGCATGGGCTGGAAGTGGCTGGCGCGACTGGTGTCGAACTTCGGTCGCTGGTTGACCGGGATCGAGATCCATCCGGGTGCCAAGGTCGGCCGTCGCTTCTTTATTGACCATGGCATGGGCATCGTCATTGGTGAAACCGCTGAGATCGGCAACGACGTCACCCTCTACCAGGGCGTGACTCTGGGTGGCACCAGCTGGAACAAGGGCAAGCGTCACCCGACTCTCGAAGATGGTGTTGTGGTGGGGGCGGGCGCCAAGGTGCTCGGCCCTTTCACGGTCGGTGCCGGTGCCAAAGTCGGCTCCAATGCGGTAGTGACTAAAGCGGTTCCGCCGGGTGCGACAGTCGTTGGGATTCCGGGGCGGATCATCGTCAAGTCCGATGACGAGCAGGACGCCAAGCGCAAGGCCATGGCCGAGAAGATCGGCTTCGATGCCTATGGTGTCGGCGAAGACATGCCGGATCCGGTGGCGCGTGCGATCGGCCAGTTGCTGGATCACTTGCAGGCGGTCGATGGTCGCCTGGAAGGGATGTGCGGGGCGTTGAAGGACCTGGGCAGTAATTACTGTGCCAAGGATCTGCCTGAGCTGCGCGAAGAAGACTTTGCCTGCGTAAAAGGCAAAGACGAAACAAAGGCCGGTTAAGGCCAAGGCAGGTCGTATTCAGGCAATGGCGCAGCGCTCGGCGGTGTGCCATTAGGCCGCAGACCCTGATATGATGCCGCCGCTATTTTGCGGGTAATCCTGACTAAAGTACTAGGTCTTATAGTTGACTTAAACACTCGGGAATTGCATACTCGCCCCATTCCGAACTCCGTGGTAATTGTCCATGCGACTGACTACAAAAGGCCGATACGCCGTGACCGCCATGCTTGACCTGGCGTTGCACGCGCAGCACGGGCCGGTGTCCCTGGCCGATATCTCCGAGCGCCAAGGCATCTCCCTGTCCTACCTCGAACAGCTTTTCGCCAAATTGCGCCGCAGCAATCTGGTTTCCAGCGTTCGTGGCCCAGGCGGTGGCTACCAACTGTCCCGCGACATGCAGGGCATCCAGGTCGCCCAGGTGATCGATGCGGTAAACGAATCGGTCGATGCGACCAAATGCCAGGGCCAGGGTGATTGCCATCAAGGCGACACCTGCCTGACTCACCACTTGTGGTGCGATCTGAGCCTGCAGATTCACGAATTTCTGAGCGGTATCAGCTTGGCTGACCTTGTCACTCGCCGTGAGGTACAAGAAGTAGCCCAGCGTCAGGACCAGCGCCGTTGCAACAGCAAGGCGCCACGCCTGGACAAGATTGAAGCGTCCGCCGTCGAATGACAGCCAAAGAGCCAAGCGGCACGCCAGCCAGCCTGATTTAGGAGATAGTCCATGAAATTGCCGATTTACCTTGATTACTCTGCGACCACCCCGGTTGATCCGCGTGTCGCGCAAAAGATGAGTGAATGCCTGCTGGTCGACGGAAACTTCGGTAACCCGGCGTCCCGTTCCCACGTATTCGGCTGGAAAGCTGAAGAGTCCGTCGAAAACGCTCGTCGTCAGGTCGCTGACCTGGTCAACGCCGATCCGCGTGAAATCGTCTGGACCTCCGGTGCTACCGAGTCCGACAACCTGGCTATCAAGGGTGCGGCGCATTTCTATGCCACCAAGGGCAAGCACCTGATCACCACCAAGATTGAGCACAAGGCTGTCCTCGACACCATGCGCCAACTGGAACGTGAAGGCTTCGAAGTGACCTACATCGAGCCTCGCACCGATGGTCTGGTCACCCCTGAAATGATTGAAGCCGCGCTGCGCGATGACACCATCCTGGTCTCCGTCATGCACGTGAACAACGAAATCGGCACCATCAACGACATCGAAGCCATCGGCGAACTGACCCGCTCCAAGGGCATTCTGTTCCACGTCGACGCGGCTCAGTCCACCGGCAAGGTCGAGATCGACCTGTCGAAGCTGAAAGTCGACCTGATGTCGTTCTCGGCTCACAAAACCTACGGCCCTAAAGGCATCGGCGCGTTGTACGTCAGCCGCAAGCCGCGTGTTCGCATCGAAGCGACCATGCATGGCGGCGGTCACGAACGTGGCATGCGTTCCGGCACCCTGGCGACCCACCAGATCGTCGGCATGGGTGAAGCTTTCCGTGTAGCCAAGGAAGACATGGCTGCCGAGAACGTGCGCATCAAAGCGTTGAGCGACCGTTTCTTCAAGCAGGTCGAAGGCCTGGAAGAGCTGTACGTCAACGGCAGCATGACCGCTCGCGTACCGCACAACCTGAACCTGAGCTTCAACTACGTTGAAGGCGAGTCGCTGATCATGGCGCTCAAGGACCTGGCGGTTTCGTCCGGTTCGGCCTGCACCTCGGCGTCCCTTGAGCCTTCGTACGTGCTGCGCGCCCTGGGTCGCAACGACGAACTGGCACACAGCTCGATCCGCTTCACCTTCGGTCGTTTCACCACCGAAGAAGAAATCGATTACGCCGCGAAGAAAGTCTGCGAGGCCGTTACCAAGCTGCGCACCCTGTCGCCGCTGTGGGACATGTACAAAGACGGTGTCGACATCTCGAAAATCGAGTGGGCGGCACACTGATTTCAAGTCGCCGCCAACCGGCCCTGTGAACCTTCGGGTGTAGGGCTCTAGAGCGACTCTCTGATGAGTGAGGATTAAGAATCATGGCTTACAGCGAAAAGGTCATCGACCACTACGAAAACCCGCGTAACGTCGGCAAGATGGACGCGGAAGACCCGGATGTCGGCACCGGCATGGTCGGCGCGCCAGCGTGCGGCGACGTAATGCGTCTGCAAATCAAGGTCAACGAGCAAGGCATCATCGAAGACGCCAAGTTCAAGACCTACGGTTGCGGTTCGGCTATCGCCTCCAGCTCCCTGGCGACCGAGTGGATGAAAGGCAAGACTCTGGATGAAGCAGAGACCATCAAGAACACTCAGCTGGCCGAAGAACTGGCACTGCCGCCGGTAAAAATTCACTGCTCCGTACTCGCTGAAGACGCTATCAAAGCGGCTGTTCGCGATTACAAGCAGAAGAAAGGCTTGATCTGACTTTCAAGATTTGGCGACGAGTAAGGAGTCACCGATGGCTATCAGCATGACAGAAGCGGCTGCTCAACACGTGCGGCGCTCCCTCAACGGGCGCGGCAAAGGTGAAGGGATTCGTCTGGGTGTTCGTACCACAGGCTGTTCCGGCCTTGCCTACGTGCTGGAGTTTGTCGACGAGGTGGTTGCAGAGGATCAGGTGTTCGAAAGTCACGGCGAGAAAGTGATCATCGACCCGAAAAGCCTGGCGTACCTGGACGGCACCGAGCTCGATTTCGTCAAGGAAGGGTTGAACGAAGGCTTCAAGTTCAACAACCCCAACGTGCGCGGTGAGTGTGGCTGCGGCGAAAGCTTCAACATCTGAGGCTGCTTGTGGGTACTCTTTGTCATTTCGCTTTATTTGAGCTGCAACCGAGCTTCAATCTGGATCTCGACCAGCTGGCTACGCGCTACCGTGAGTTGGCGCGCGGCGTTCATCCGGACCGTTTTGCGGATGCTTCCGAGCGCGAGCAACGGCTGGCGCTAGAGCAATCCGCGAGCCTCAACGAGGCCTACCAGACGCTCAAAAGTCCCCCCAAGCGCGCGCGTTACTTGCTCGCCATGGGTGGTCGCGAGCTGCCGCTGGAGGTCACGGTGCATGATCCGGAGTTTCTTCTGCAGCAGATGGAGTTGCGTGAAGAGCTCGAAGACCTGCAAGACAGCGCCGACATGGCCGGTATTGCAGCGTTCAAGCGTCGCCTGAAAACGGCGCAGGATGAACTGAACCAAAGCTTCGCAGCCTGTTGGAATGATGCAGCGCAACGTGAGCAGGCCGAACGCCTGATGCGGCGCATGCAGTTCCTCGACAAGCTCACCTACGAAGTGCGCCAGTTAGAAGAGCGCCTCGACGATTAACCCAGTGCCGCTCCGGTCGCACGCCTGATATACAGATAAGTCCTGATCACGATGGCCCTACTGCAGATCGCCGAACCCGGCCAAAGTCCTCAACCGCACCAGCGTCGTCTGGCTGTGGGGATCGACTTGGGCACTACCAATTCGCTGGTCGCTGCGTTGCGCAGTGGTCTTTCCGAGCCCCTGGCCGACGCTGACGGGCAGGTCATCCTGCCGTCCGCCGTGCGCTACCACGCCGACCGCGTCGAAGTGGGCGAGTCGGCCAAGCTGGCTGCCGCTACCGATCCCTTGAACACCGTGCTGTCGGTCAAGCGCTTGATGGGTCGTGGTCTGTCCGACGTCAAGCAATTGGGCGATCAACTGCCGTACCGCTTTGTCGGCGGCGAATCGCACATGCCGTTCATTGACACGGTTCAGGGGCCGAAAAGCCCGGTTGAAGTCTCCGCCGATATCCTCAGAGTGCTGCGTCAGCGCGCCGAAGCGACGTTGGGTGGCGAGTTGGTGGGCGCGGTGATCACCGTTCCAGCCTATTTCGACGACTCTCAGCGTCAAGCCACCAAGGATGCGGCCAAGCTGGCCGGTCTGAACGTGCTGCGCTTGCTCAATGAGCCGACTGCCGCTGCCGTGGCGTACGGTCTGGATCAACACGCCGAAGGCCTGGTTGCCATTTATGACCTGGGCGGCGGTACGTTCGATATTTCGATTCTGCGCCTGACTGGCGGTGTGTTTGAAGTGCTCGCCACCGGTGGCGACAGCGCCCTGGGCGGCGACGATTTCGATCACGCGATTGCTGGCTGGATCATCGAGAGCGCCGGTTTGTCCGCCGACCTCGATCCGGGCGCGCAGCGTCATCTGTTGCAAGCCGCTTGTGCGGCCAAGGAAGCGCTGACCAATGCCGCTTCCGTTGAAGTCGCTTATGGCGACTGGAAAGCCGAGCTGACCCGCGAAGCCTTCAATGCGCTGATCGAGCCGATGGTTGCTCGCAGCTTGAAAGCTTGCCGTCGCGCAGTGCGTGATTCCGGCGTTGAGCTGGAAGAAGTGCACGCGGTGGTCATGGTCGGCGGTTCGACTCGCGTGCCGCGTGTTCGCGAAGCAGTTGCCGAAGCCTTCGGTCGTCAGCCGTTGACCGAAATCGATCCGGATCAAGTGGTGGCCATTGGTGCTGCGATCCAGGCCGATACATTGGCGGGCAACAAGCGCGACGGCGGCGAACTGCTGCTGCTCGACGTCATTCCGTTGTCCCTGGGGCTGGAAACCATGGGCGGCCTGATGGAAAAGGTGATTCCACGCAACACCACCATTCCCGTTGCCCGCGCCCAGGACTTCACCACGTACAAAGATGGCCAGTCGGCCATGGCGATTCACGTCCTGCAGGGCGAGCGCGAGCTGATCAGCGACTGCCGCTCGTTGGCACGTTTCGAATTGCGCGGCATTCCGGCGATGGTGGCCGGTGCGGCGAAAATTCGCGTGACCTTCCAGGTCGATGCCGATGGTCTGCTCAGTGTTTCGGCGCGCGAACTGGGTTCGGGCGTTGAAGCCAGCATCCAGGTCAAGCCGTCCTACGGCCTGACCGACGGCGAGATCGCCAAGATGCTCAAGGATTCGTTCCAGCATGCCAACGACGATAAAGTCGCCCGCGTGCTGCGTGAGCATCAGGTCGATGCCCAGCGTCTGATCGAAGCCGTGCAAGGCGCTCTGGATGTCGACGGCGACCGCCTGCTCGATGCCGAAGAGCGCATGGTCATCGAATTGCAGATGCAGGAACTGACCGAACTGATGAAAGGTACCGATGGTTACGCCATCGAGCAGCAGACCAAGCGTCTGTCGCAAGTGACCGACGCCTTTGCTGCCCGCCGCCTGGATTCGACGGTGAAAGCCGCGCTGGCGGGGCGCAACCTGAATGAGATTGAGGAATAACGATGCCGCAGGTCATTTTTCTGCCACACGAGAAGTTTTGCCCGGACGGCATGGTTGTCGAGGCTGAGCCCGGCATCTCCATCCTCGAACTGGCTCACGAACACCATATCGAGATGGAAAGCGCTTGCGGCGGCGTTTGCGCCTGCACAACGTGTCACTGCCTGGTCCGCGAAGGCTTTGACTCGCTGGAAGAAGCTGACGAGCTGGAAGAAGACTATCTTGATAAGGCCTGGGGTCTGGAGGCGCAGTCGCGTCTGGCCTGTCAGGCAAAAGTCGGGACTGAAGACCTGACCATCGAAATTCCGAAATATTCGCTCAACCATGCAGCCGAAGCGCCGCACTGATTCAAGGAATTGTCATGAGTCTCAAGTGGACTGATGTGCTGGAGATCGCGATCCAGCTGGCTGAAAGCAAGCCCGGTGTTGACCCTATGTCGGTCAACTTCGTCGATCTGCGCAAATGGGTGATGGAATTGCCCGAGTTCGACGACAAGCCTGAGCATTGTGGTGAGAAGGTCCTGGAGGCTATCCAAGCCCACTGGATCGAAGAACGCGACTGAGCCACGCTGCAGGTTAGGCAATACCCAAGAACCCGCGTATAATTCGCGGGTTTAATTTTTCACAAATTACCGTTTCTGGAGTTACACCATGGCTGTTCAACGTACTTTCTCCATCATCAAGCCTGACGCTGTTGCAAAAAACGTCATCGGCGAGATCACCACTCGTTTCGAAAAAGCAGGCCTGCGCGTTGTAGCTTCGAAACTGAAGCAACTGTCCAAAGCTGAAGCTGAAGGCTTCTACGCTGAGCACAGCGCTCGTGGTTTCTTCAACGACCTGGTTGCTTTCATGATCTCCGGTCCAGTTGTCGTTCAGGTTCTGGAAGGCGAAAACGCTATCGCTCTGAACCGTGAGCTGATGGGCGCTACCAACCCTAAAGAAGCTGCTGCTGGCACCATCCGTGCTGACTTCGCTGACTCCATCGATGCCAACGCTGTACACGGTTCGGACTCCGAAGCCGCTGCTGCTCGCGAAATCTCGTACTTCTTCGCAGCTACTGAAGTAACCACTCGCTAAGCATTGGCTTAAGAGTGAAGGTGAATCCATGACTACATCGACTGTAAAAACCAACCTGCTGGGTCTGACTCAACAGGAAATGGAAAAATTCTTCGACTCAATCGGGGAGAAGCGTTTCCGTGCCGGTCAGGTAATGAAATGGATTCACCACCTTGGCGTCGATGATTTCGACGCCATGACGAACGTCAGCAAAGCCTTGCGCGACAAGCTCAAGGTGATTGCTGAGGTTCGCGGTCCCGAAGTGGTCAGCGAGGACATTTCCACCGACGGCACCCGTAAGTGGGTGGTGCGCGTGGCGTCCGGTAGCTGCGTCGAGACCGTCTACATTCCCCAGGGCAAACGCGGCACTTTGTGCGTTTCGTCCCAGGCAGGCTGTGCCCTGGATTGCAGTTTCTGCTCCACCGGCAAGCAAGGATTCAACAGCAACCTCACTGCCGCCGAAGTCATCGGCCAGGTGTGGATTGCCAATAAATCGTTCGGCAGCATCCCGGCAACCGCCGACCGTGCCATCACCAACGTGGTGATGATGGGCATGGGTGAGCCGCTGCTGAACTTCGACAACGTCGTGGCCGCCATGCATCTGATGATGGATGACCTGGGCTACGGGATCTCCAAGCGCCGCGTAACCCTGTCCACTTCGGGCGTGGTGCCGATGATCGATGAGCTGTCCAAGCACATCGACGTCTCCCTGGCGTTGTCGCTGCACGCACCAAACGACGCATTGCGTAACCAATTGGTGCCGATCAACAAGAAGTATCCGCTTAAGATGCTGCTCGAGTCGTGCCAGCGCTACATGTCGTCCCTGGGCGAAAAGCGCGTGCTGACCATCGAGTACACCTTGCTCAAGGACATCAACGACAAGGTCGAGCATGCCGTTGAGATGATCGAGCTGCTCAAGAACATCCCGTGCAAGATCAACCTGATTCCGTTCAACCCGTTTCCGCATTCCGGTTACGAGCGCCCGAGCAACAACGCGATTCGCCGGTTCCAGGATCAGCTTCACCATGCCGGTTTCAATGTCACCGTACGCACCACTCGCGGTGAAGACATCGATGCCGCGTGTGGCCAATTGGTAGGGCAGGTGCTGGATCGCACCCGTCGCAGCGAACGTTATATCGCCGTGCGCGAGCTGAGCGCCGAAAACGATATCGCACAGAACGCTGCGAACAATAATTAAGAGAGGATCTCTATGTCCCTGCGCTTTGCGCTGCTGTTGCTGCTGGCCAGCCTGTGTGCTGGTTGCGTCCTGTCGGGCGATTTCAACCCGATGAAGACCAGCAAGGGCCGCGATGAAGCGCGCACCGCCTACGTGCAACTGGGCTTGGGCTACTTGCAGCAGGGCATGACCGAGCGCGCCAAGGTGCCGTTGAAGAAGGCGCTGGATCTGGATAGCTCTGACCCTGACGCCAATGCGGCCTTGGGGCTGGTGTTCCAGGCTGAGATGGAGCCGGAGCTGGCGGACGAACATTTTCGCAAGGCACTGTCTTCACGTCCCGGCGATGCACGAATACTGAACAACTACGGCAGCTTTCTTTTCGAAGAAAAGCGTTACAAGGAAGCTTACGAGCGCTTTGAACAGGCCGCCGCCGATACCCTGTATCCTGAGCGTTCGCGGGTGTTCGAGAACCTCGGCATGACGGCTTCGAAGCTGGGGGAACGTGATCTGGCGAAGCAGCAGCTGGAAAAAGCCCTGCGTTTGAACCGCCAACAACCACGTGCATTGCTGGAAATGGCTGAGTTGTCCTTCGAAGACAGGCATTATGTGCCCGCGCGTGACTACTACGATCGTTTTAGCCTGCTCACCGAACAAAATGCACGTAGTCTATTGCTCGGCGTTCGGCTGGCAAAAGTGTTTGAAGATCGCGACAAGGCTGCAAGTGCAGGCCTGCAATTAAAACGACTCTATCCCGGTACGCCGGAATATCAGCAATACCTGTCGGAGCAATGATGAAAGCGGCGCATCCCGAAGTTGTAGCAGCGAATCGCGTTAACCCCGGTGAGACTTTGCGCCAGGCCCGCGAAAGCAATGGCTGGTCGCTGGCCGAAGTGGCCCTCAAGCTCAACCTCACCGTCAATTCCTTGAGTAATCTGGAAGCGGGCGCTTTCGACAAGCTGCCTGGGCACACCTTTGCTCGCGGTTATATTCGCGCGTACGCCAAGCTGCTCGGCATGGACCAGACCGTTCTGGTCCAACAGTTCGACCAATCCACCGGTACCGACTCCCAAGGCAGCAATGTCCACAGCCTGGGTCGCATCGAAGAGCCGGTTCGGGTTTCCCACACTATTTTGCGTATCGTCAGCCTGCTATTGCTGATCGCGGTGATTGGCGGTGGTTTTGTCTGGTGGCAGGATCAAACTTCGTCGCGTACCAAGGACCTGACCACCCTGGCTCCGGAACACGTTGAAGTCGAAGGCGCCGACGGCACCACCCAGATCCATCCGCTGGACGAGCCGGAAGACCAGGCTGTCGCGCAAGGTCAGGCTGAAGGCACCACCGCACTTGCATTGCCACAAGCCGAGACATCCGCCGAAGCACCGGCAGCCGCTGAAGCGGTCGCGCCGACAGCGCCTGCGCCAACGCCTGCGGCCCCGGCTCATAGCACCGCGCCAGTTGTCGCGGCCCAGGCTCACAGCACCGCGCCAGCCGTCACGACACCGCTCTCGCCTGCGCCGACAGCCCCTGTCGTGTCGACCCCGCCGGCAAGTGCATCGGTGACACCGACCATTCCTCCAGCCGCAGCAGCTGCTCCGGTGGCCGGCCAAGGCCAGGTTCAACTGCAATTCACGGCTGATTGCTGGACGCAAGTGAGCGACGGCACCGGCAAGGTGTTGTTGAGCGGTCTCAAGCGCAAAGGCGAAAATGTTTCTGTCAGCGGCAAACCACCGTTTTCAGTGCGTCTGGGCTTCGCCCGTGGCGCTCAAGTCAGCTACAACGGTCAGGTGGTTGATGTCGCTCCGTTCACCAGTGGCGAGACTGCTCGCCTGAAGTTGGGTCAATAAGTCATGCACGGCGAATCTCCAATCAAACGTCGCGAATCCCGCAAGATCTGGGTCGGTAACGTGCCTGTGGGCGGCGATGCACCTATCGCTGTGCAGAGCATGACCAACAGCGACACCAATGACGTGGCCGCCACCGTGGCCCAGATCAATCGCCTGGAAGCAGCGGGCGTCGATATCGTGCGCATCTCTGTGCCGGATATGGATGCCGCCGAGGCTTTCGGCAAGATCAAGAAACTGGTCAAGGTGCCATTGGTGGCCGACATTCACTTCGACTACAAGATCGCATTGCGCGTAGCCGAACTGGGCGTTGACTGTCTGAGGATCAACCCGGGCAACATCGGTCGTGAAGACCGTGTGCGCGCGGTGGTCGATGCCGCTCGCGACCGCGGGATTCCGATCCGCATCGGCGTCAACGCCGGCTCCCTGGAAAAAGACCTGCAAAAGAAGTACGGCGAGCCAACGCCGGCTGCGCTGGTCGAGTCTGCCTTGCGTCACGTCGAGCACCTTGAACGCCTGAACTTCCAGGACTTCAAGGTCAGCGTGAAAGCCTCCGACGTGTTCATGGCCGTCGCCGCCTACCGCTTGCTGGCCAAGGAAATCGTCCAGCCGCTGCACTTGGGTATCACCGAAGCCGGTGGTTTGCGTTCAGGCACGGTGAAATCCGCCGTAGGCCTCGGTATGCTGCTCGCCGAAGGGATTGGCGATACCATCCGCATCTCGTTGGCGGCCGACCCGGTCGAGGAAGTGAAAGTCGGCTACGACATTCTCAAGTCCCTGCACCTGCGTTCCCGTGGCATCAACTTCATCGCCTGCCCGAGCTGCTCGCGGCAGAACTTCGATGTGGTCAAGACCATGAACGAGCTGGAAGGGCGCCTCGAAGATCTGCTGGTGCCGCTGGACGTCGCGGTCATCGGTTGCGTGGTCAACGGGCCGGGTGAAGCCAAGGAAGCCCATATCGGCTTGACCGGCGGCACGCCAAACCTGATTTACATCGACGGCAAACCGTCGCAGAAACTGACGAATGACAATCTGGTGGATGAGCTCGAACGCTTGATCCGCCAGAAAGCGGCCGAAAAGGTCGAAGCCGACGCTGCCGTTATCGCGCGTGGCTGAGCCCGACTAAAGCGCTGAACGAATTTAAGGATTTATAGTGAGCAAGTCTCTGCAAGCCATACGTGGCATGAACGACATCCTGCCCGATCAGACACCCCTGTGGCGTCATTTCGAGGGCACCGTCTCGCGTTTGCTGGATAACTACGGTTACAAGCAGATCCGCATGCCGATCGTCGAGTTCACCGAACTGTTCAAGCGCTCCATCGGTGAAGTGACCGACATCGTCGAAAAAGAGATGTACACCTTCGACGACCGCAACGGCGATTCCCTGACCCTGCGTCCGGAAGGCACGGCAGCCTGCGTGCGTGCGGTGCTCGAGCACGGCATCACCGGCGGCGGCCAGGTGCAGAAACTCTGGTACATCGGCCCGATGTTCCGCCACGAACGTCCTCAGAAAGGCCGTTATCGTCAGTTCCACCAGATCGGTGTCGAAGTGTTCAACCTCGACGGTCCGGACATCGATGCCGAGCTGATCGTGCTGACCTGGCGCCTGTGGGGCGAGCTGGGCATCCGTGATGCGGTCAAGCTTGAACTCAACAGCCTGGGCACCAGCGAGTCTCGCGGTCGTTATCGCGAAGCGCTGGTCGAATACCTTTCGGCCCGCCTGGATCAACTGGACGAAGACAGCCAACGCCGTCTGAAGACCAACCCGCTGCGGGTTCTGGACACCAAGAACGCCGACACTCAAGCAGTCCTGGTCGATGCGCCGAAAATGGCCGACTACCTGGACGAAGAATCCCGCGTGCACTTCGAGGGCCTGAAGGCTCGCCTGGACGCCGCCGGTATTCCTTATGTCATCAACCCGAAGCTGGTTCGCGGGCTGGATTATTACAGCAAGACCGTTTTCGAATGGGTCACCGACAAGTTGGGCGCCCAGGGCACCGTATGTGCCGGTGGTCGTTACGACGGTCTGGTCGAGCAGATGGGCGGCAAGCCGACCCCGGGCGTAGGTTTCGCCATGGGTATCGAGCGCCTGGTGCTGCTACTTGAAACCCTGGAACAGATTCCGCAAGAAATCTCCCGTCAGGTTGATGTCTACCTGTGCGCCTTCGGCGAGGCGGCCGAACTGGCTGCCCTGACGTTGAGCGAGAAGGTTCGTGATCAGTTGCCAAACCTGCGCCTGCAGATCAATGCCGGCGCCGGC
This sequence comes from Pseudomonas sp. fls2-241-R2A-110, assembly GCF_030209165.1. NCBI lineage: Bacteria > Pseudomonadati > Pseudomonadota > Gammaproteobacteria > Pseudomonadales > Pseudomonadaceae > Pseudomonas > Pseudomonas sp. fls2-241-R2A-110. The sequence goes on from NZ_JARVSN010000014.1 coordinate 63,940, forward strand.
AGCTTCAAAAGCCAGTTCAAGAAGGCCGACAAGAGCGGTGCGCTGTACGCGCTGATCCTCGGCGACGATGAAATGGCCCAGCAAGTGGTAGGTTTCAAACCCCTGCGTGGCCAGGGCGAACAACAAAGCATTGCCTGGGATGCGCTTGCTGCACACCTGGCCACCTGCGTCGTGCAGGGTTGAAGCTGTCAAACAGCCGAATTAGCGATTAAGGAGTATTGGGGTGTCGAGTACCGAAGACGAACAGCTGGCGGATTTGAAGGACTGGTGGACACGCAACGGCAAGCCCCTGGTCACTGGCGGCCTGTTGGCGCTGGTCATCGTGTTCGGCTGGCAGGCCTTTCACAAGTATCAGAGCAATCAGTCGCAAACTGCCTCGATTCTCTATCAGCAACTGCTGGAAACCACGCTGACGCCTGACGGCAAGCCTGACGCTGCCCGTGTTTCGGATCTGGCCGGCAAGCTTAAAAGCGAGTTCGGCGGCACCGCTTATGCGCAGTACGGCAGCCTGTTCGTGGCGAAAGTCGCGGTCGACAGCGGCAAGCTGGACGATGCTGGCACCGAACTGAAAGCCATTGTCGACAAACCGGCAAACCCGGCGCTGGGCGAAATCGCCCGTCAGCGTCTGGCGCAGGTACTGGCCGCGCAGAACAAGGCCGATGAGGCCTTGAAGCTGCTCGAAGGCGATGCCGACAAGGCGTTCCTGGCTACTCGCGAAGAACTCAAGGGTGACCTGCTGGTGCAGTTGGGTCGTACCGACGAAGCAAATACGGCGTATCAAAAAGCCAAGGCGGCACTGTCGGATGAAGCGGCAGTCGGTGGCCTACAAATCAAGCTGGACGACCTGGCCAAAGGGGATGCGTGACGTGATTCGTTGGAAACATGCAGCATTGCTGGCTCTGGCCATATTGGCCGCGGGTTGCAGCAGCAACGGCAAAAAAGAATTGCCTCCGGCCGAGTTGACCGACTTCAAGGAAGAAGTGGTTCTGCACAAGCAGTGGAGTCGTTCGATCGGTAACGGTCAGGGCGAAACCTACAACATGCTGGTTCCGGCGATCGACGGCGATACCATTTATGCCGCGGACGTCACTGGTGTGGTGATGGCGATGGATCGCAGCAACGGCGACGTCAAATGGAAGAAGGATCTTGATCTGCCTGTTTCCGGCGCCGTTGGCGTGGGTTACGGTCTGGTTACGTTCGGTACGCTCAAGGGCGAAATCGTTGCCCTGGATGCTATCAACGGTGAAGAGAAATGGCGCGCTCGCGTGTCCAGCGAAGTACTCGCACCGCCGGCCAACAACGGTGACGTGGTTGTGGTTCAGACTCAGGACGACCGTCTGATCGGTCTGGATGCCGCCACCGGCAACCAGCGCTGGTTGTATGACAGCACGCCTGCGGTCCTGACCCTGCGCGGCACCAGCGCACCGATCGTGACCAACCGCCTCGCTGTGGCTGGCCTGTCGACCGGTAAAGTGGTCGCTCTCGATATTTCCAACGGCGTGCCGGTATGGGAACAACGGGTTGCGATTCCACAGGGTCGTTCGGAACTGGAGCGCGTTGTCGATATCGACGGCGGTCTGCTGTTGTCCGGCGGCACTCTGTACGTTGCCAGCTACCAGGGTCGCGTTGCGGCACTGGACCTGGAAAGCGGTCGTCAGCTCTGGCAGCGTGATGCTTCCAGCTATGCCGGTGTCGCCCAGGGTTTTGGCAACGTTTACGTGAGCCTGTCTTCGGGCACCGTTGAAGGCGTCGACGAACGTTCCACCACAGCCTTGTGGAGCAACGATTCGCTGGCCCGTCGTCAACTGTCGGCTCCGGAAGTGTTCTCCAGCTACGTTGCAGTCGGCGACATGGAAGGCTACCTGCACCTGCTGAGCCAGGTGGACGGTCGTTTCGTCGGTCGCGAGCGCATCGACAGCGACGGCCTGCGTGCCCGTCCGCTGGTGGTGGGTGACACGATTTATGTCTATGGCAACAGTGGCAAGCTGGAAGCCCTGACCATTAAGTAAAGGTTTGACTATGCTTGGGGTTAGTCCCCAGGCAGCCCCGTAACCACGGGGTTCGCAGCGCCCTCAAGCGCTGCCCCGAGCACCAGCCGCTGCCTCGCAGCGGCTTTTGTATTTTCTGAAATAACGAAGTGGAGAGCCGCATGGTTCCCGTAATCGCCCTGGTGGGCCGACCGAACGTCGGCAAGTCCACCTTGTTCAACCGCCTGACCAGGACTCGTGACGCCATCGTCGGCGACTTGTCCGGTCTGACCCGTGATCGCCAATACGGTGAGGCCAAGTGGCAAGGGCGTTCCTACATTCTGGTCGACACCGGCGGTATCTCCGGTGACGAGCACGGTATGGACGAAAAAATGGCCGAGCAATCGCTGCTGGCCATTGAAGAAGCGGATGTCGTTCTGTTCCTGGTAGATGCCAAGGCCGGTTTCACCGCCGCCGACCAGATGATCGCCGAGCATTTGCGCAAACGTAACAAGCGTTCCTACGTAGTGGCTAACAAGGTCGACAACATCGACCCTGAAATGGCCCGCGCTGAATTCGCCCCGTTGGGCATGGGCCACGCGATTCCAATCGCCGGTGCTCATGGTCGTGGCATCACCCAGATGCTGGAAATCGCCCTGAGCGACTTCCCGAAAGACGAAGATGAGCAGGAAGAAGGCGAAGAAGAGATCGTTGCCGAAGGCGAGGAAGCCAAGCGCATTCCTGGTCCAAGCGAAAAAGACGGGATCAAGATCGCAATCATCGGCCGCCCGAACGTCGGCAAGTCGACCCTGGTCAACCGCATGCTCGGTGAAGACCGGGTAATCGTCTATGACCAGCCCGGCACCACCCGCGACAGTATCTACATCCCGTTCGAGCGTAACGACGAGAAGTACACGCTGATCGACACCGCCGGTGTGCGCAAGCGCGGCAAGATCCACGAAGAAGTCGAAAAATTCTCCGTGGTCAAAACCCTGCAAGCGATCAAAGACGCCAACGTGGTGATCTTTGTGATGGACGCCCGCGAAGGCGTGGTGGACCACGACCTCAACCTGCTGGGCTTTGCCATTGAGTCGGGTCGTGCGCTGGTCATCGCGATCAACAAGTGGGACGGCATGACGCCAAGCGAGCGCGACTTCGTGAAGGTCGAGCTGCAACGTCGACTGTTCTTCGTTGACTACGCCGACATCCACTTCATCTCGGCCCTGCATGGCACTGGCGTGGGCAACCTCTACGCGTCCGTACAGAACTCGTTCAAGTCTGCGGTCACCCGCTGGCCGACCAACCGCCTGACCCAGATTCTGGAAGATGCGGTTGGCGAGCACGCACCACCGATGGTCAACAACCGCCGGATCAAGCTGCGTTATGCCCACTTGGGTGGTGCGAACCCGCCGATCATCGTGATCCACGGTAACCAGATCGAGAAGGTGCCGAAGTCGTACGTTCGTTACCTGGAAAACACCTACCGTCGCGTGTTGAAGCTGGTCGGTACGCCGATCCGTATCGAGTTCAAGGGCGGCGAGAACCCGTTCGAAGGCAAAAAGACCACGCTGACCGACCGCCAGGTCAACAAGAAGCGTCGCATGATGTCGCACCACAAGAAAGCCGACAAAAAGCGCCGCGATAAGAAGTAGAAGCAGCTTCAATGATAGTTCCCACGCTCCGGCGTGGGAACGATCAACATAGAGAGGGCACCCGCCAATGGGTGCCCTTTTTTTATGGGCGCCGGATGGGCTATCCTCGGGCTCTCCCGCGCCGCCGTTAGAGCCGGGTGTTGAGCAGGGAATCACCGATGATCACCAGTAAGCTGCCGAATGTCGGCATCACTATCTTCACTCAGATGTCTCAGCTCGCGGCGCAAACCGGGGCGATCAACCTGTCCCAGGGTTTTCCCGATTTCGATGCGCCGCAAGCCCTGTGCGATGCGGTCGGTCGGCATGTTGCCAATGGCCATAACCAATACTCGCCGATGACCGGCCTGCCGGCGTTGCGTCAGCAAATCTCGGCCAAGATTGCTCGCAGCTACGGCGTCAACGTGGATGCCGACCATGAAGTGACGGTCACGCCCGGCGCCACCCAGGCGATCTTCTGTGCCATACAGGCAGTTATCCACAGCGGCGACGAAGTGATCGTTTTTGATCCGTGCTACGACAGCTATGAACCGTCGGTGGAGCTGGCCGGTGGCCGTTGCGTGCATGTGCAACTGGGCCTGAATGATTTTGCCATCGACTTTGAAAAGCTCGCGGCGGCGATTACGCCCCGCACGAAGATGATCGTTCTCAACGCTCCGCATAACCCAAGTGGCGCACTGATCAGCCGTGCGGAACTGGATCAGCTGGCGACCTTGATTCGAGACCGCGACATCTACATCGTCAGCGACGAAGTCTACGAACACCTGGTCTTCGACGGCGTGCCTCACGTCAGCGTGCTGAATCACGAAGAGCTGTATCAACGAGCGTTCGTGGTCAGTTCCTTCGGCAAGACCTATCACGTGACGGGCTGGAAAACCGGTTACGTGGTTGCACCGCCGGCCCTGACTGCAGAACTGCGCAAAGTGCACCAGTACGTCAGTTTCTGCGGCGTGACGCCGTTGCAATATGCCTTGGCCGACTTCATGGCCGAGCACCCGGAACACGTCGAGGAGCTCCCTGGTTTCTACCAGGCCAAACGTGATTTGTTCTGCGATCTGCTGACGCCGTCGCGATTCAGCTTTAAGCGGGTGACCGGCACCTATTTTCAGCTGGTTGATTATTCGCAGATCCGCCCGGACCTCAATGACGTCGAAATGGCGTTGTGGATGACCCGCGAACATGGTGTGGCGAGCATCCCGATTTCGGTGTTCTACCAGACCCCGCCCGAAGGTCAGCGCCTGGTGCGACTGTGCTTCGCCAAACGCGAGGAGACCCTGCGTGAAGCAGCGGCAAAACTATGCGTGATTTGAGTGCTCTGCCCAATCTGAATATCGCGCTGATCCAGACCACCCTGGCCTGGCATGACCGCCAGGCCAACCTGGAGCATTTCGAGCAATTGATTGAACAGGCTCGCGGCGCTGACCTGATTATCCTGCCGGAGATGTTCACCACCGGTTTTTCCATGGAGTCGCAAACCCTCTGCGAGCCGGAAAACGGTCCTACCAGCAAATGGTTGCGGGTTCAGGCTGCGAAGCTCGATGCGGTGATTACCGGCAGCATCATCGTCCAGGCCGCTGACGGCAGCCATCGCAATCGTCTGCTCTGGGCGCGACCGGACGGGGAGGTGTGGCATTACGACAAGCGCCACCTGTTCCGCATGGCCGGCGAGCACAACCACTACACGCCGGGTGAGCGTCAGGTGCAGTTCGAACTCAAGGGCTGGCGTGTGCGGCCGCTGATTTGCTACGACCTGCGCTTCCCGGTCTGGAGCCGCGATGCACAGGACACCGACCTGTTGCTGTACACCGCCAACTGGCCGGGTGCCCGGCGCCAACACTGGAACCGTTTGCTGCCGGCGCGGGCGATTGAAAACCTCTGCTATGTGGCGGCGGTGAATCGCATCGGGACTGACGGTAAAGGGTTTGCCTATACCGGCGACAGTCAGGTGCTGGATTTCCAGGGCGAGACATTGCTCAGCGCAGGCGAGGCGGACGGGGTGTTTCAGGTGGTGCTGAATGCCGCGGATCTGCAGGCCTACCGCACCCGCTTTCCAGCGAATCTGGATGCCGATACCTTCGAATTCACCAACTGATCGTTAACAGATCGTTCCCACGCTCTGCGTGGGAATGCCTCTACGGACGCTCTGCGTTCGGCTTCTAATGGGACGCGGAGCGTCCCGTGCTGCATTCCCACGCGGAGCGTGGGAACGATCAGGCAAACAAAAAGGCCCCGAGGTTCGCACCTCGGGGCCTTTTTGTTTGCAGCGAAGGCTTACGCCGCTTTCGCTTCCGGCTGGCTCAGGGAGCGGTTCAACGCGCTGAACAGGGCCTTGAAGCTGGCGGTGGTGATGTTTTCGTCGATACCGACGCCGTGCACCGCACGTTCACCGTTCACGCGCAGTTCAATGTAGGCCGCAGCCTTGGCATTGGTGCCCGCGCCGATCGCGTGTTCGTTGTAGTCCATGATCTCAACCGGAATCGGCAGACCGGCCACCAACGCTTCCAGGGCGCCGTTGCCCTTGCCGCGCCAGTGCAGGTTGGTTTCGCCCTGGCCTTTGCCCGAGACTTCCACTTCGACGGCGCTGTGACCGTTTTCTTCCTGCAGGCGATGGCTGACCAGCGCGTACGGAGTGTTGGCCTGCAAGTATTCGCTGTGCAGCAACGCGTGGATCTGCTGGGCAGTCATTTCCAGGCCGAGGCGATCGGTTTCACGCTGCACGACCTGGCTGAACTCGATCTGCATGCGGCGCGGCAAGCTGATGCCGTATTCCTGTTCCAGCAGGTAAGCGATCCCGCCTTTGCCCGACTGGCTGTTGACGCGGATCACCGCCTCGTAGCTGCGGCCGATGTCGGCAGGGTCGATCGGCAAGTACGGCACTTCCCACAGCGCGTCCGGTTTCTGCTGGGCGAAGCCCTTGCGGATGGCATCCTGGTGGGAGCCGGAGAACGCGGTGTGAACCAGGTCGCCAACGTAAGGGTGACGTGGGTGCACCTGGATCTGGTTGCATTCTTCGACGACTTTGCGCACGCCGTCGATGTCGGAGAAGTCCAGCTCAGGGTGAATGCCCTGGGTGTAGAGGTTCAACGCCACGGTCACGAGGTCGACGTTACCGGTACGCTCGCCGTTACCGAAGAGGCAGCCTTCAACGCGATCGGCGCCGGCCATCAGGCCCAGCTCGGTGGCGGCAACGCCAGTACCACGGTCGTTGTGGGTGTGCAGGCTGATGATCACGCTGTCACGACGGTTGATGTGACGGCCGAACCATTCGATCTGGTCGGCATAGATGTTCGGGGTCGCGCATTCCACGGTGGCTGGCAGGTTGAGGATCACCTTGTGCTCAGGCGTCGGGTTCCAGACTTCGATCACGGCGTCACAGACTTCCTTGGCGAACTCGAGCTCGGTCGCGCTGAAGGTTTCCGGCGAGTACTCGAAAGTCCACTGGGTGTCCGGCTGCTGGGCTGCGTATTTGACGAACAGCTTGGCCGCGTTCACGGCGATGGCCTTGATCCCGTCCTTGTCCTGGTTGAAGACAATGCGGCGGAAGGAAGGGGAGGTCGCGTTGTACAGGTGAACGATGGCTTTCTTCGCCCCGCGCAGGGATTCGAAGGTGCGCTCGATCAAGTCTTCACGGCCTTGGGTCAGCACCTGAATGGTGGTGTCGTCCGGGATGTGATTGCCTTCGATCAGGGTGCGTACGAAGTCGAAGTCGGTTTGCGAAGCGGCCGGGAAGGAGGCTTCGATTTCTTTCACGCCGACCTGCACCAGGGTTTTCCAGAAACGCAGCTTCTTGACCGCGTCCATGGGTTCGATCAACGACTGGTTGCCGTCACGAAGGTCGGAACTGCACCAGATCGGCGCGGCGGTGATGGTCTTCGATGGCCAGGTACGGTCAGGGATGTCGATGGTCGGGAACGCGCGGTATTTCGAAGACGGGTCTTTGAGCATGCTCATCGGGAAATCCTTATTGTGTGGGCCGAAAAAAGGCGGCCTGCCGGTGGATCAAATGTTCTTGGGGAAAAGCGTAGGACGAGGCACCGCAAATTCAGCCCGGCAGTCGTGCACTGACGAGGCACAGGCTGCGGTGCTGGCGAAGCTGAATGAGGGTGTGAGAGGTTTTCATGTCTTCAACCCTAACCGCCGTTGTGGAGGATGGCAAGCAGTCGAAAAAAATTGAGAGGAATACCCGAAAAAGCGGATTTGTCGCGATTTTATTGTTCTGAAAGACGATGATCGTCTGGATGGTTGCGCGAGGTTTGATCGATGCGCAATCGCAGACTTCAGCGGATGGGACGTGTCAGTACAGCTATTCTTAAAGCCACAACAGGACGACTTGTACGCAGGAGTCAGCCATGAACGAGTCGGATTGGAAGCTCTATAGCGCGTTGCGTCCATGGGCCCATGAGCGGATGTGCATCCGGATCATGGATGAGGTCGAGCGCACGGTGCTGGATAAAAGCCTGACGCCCTACGAGCGTATTGAAGCCAGTGAAGAAAGGCTCAAAGCCGGTCAGAAGGAGCTGTATTGGGCGTTTGACGCTTTCAGGCATTCCCGCAATGAGGCGCCCGGTCACTTGCTGGGGCTGTGTTCGCGTGAGTTGATCACGGCCGAAGAGCTGGCGGGCTTCTCGCAGGAAACCCAGGACTGGATCAAAGAGTGTCTGGCGCACCGGGAAGTCCATGGGATTGAGGATCTGGATGCTGAGTAAGTGGTGCCAATGAGACCGCTTTCGCGAGCAAGCCCGCTCCCACATTTGATCGGCGTGAACACATATTCTGTGAACGCCGAAAAGCTAATGTGGGAGCGGGCTTGCCCGCGATAAGGCCATCAGCCTCAACAATAGTTTATGGTTGAAACGCCCCGATAAAAATCGCCGGATCCACCCGAGCATCATTCAGGCTGACATTCCAGTGCATGTGCGGCCCGGTCGCGCGCCCGGTGGAGCCGACTTTGCCGACCACATCGCCACGTGCCAGTAACTGGCCGACCTTCACATCAATCTTCGACATGTGGCAAAACATGCTGATAAAGCCCTGCCCGTGGTCGACAAACACCGTGTTGCCATTAAAGAAGTAGTTGCCGATCAGAATCACCTTGCCCGCCGCCGGAGTCTTGATCGGAGTGCCCGCGGGCACCGCGAAGTCCAGGCCAGCATGCGGATTGCGCTCCTCGCCGTTGAAGAACCGGCGTACCCCGAACTTGCTCGACAGCGGCCCGTTGACCGGTTTGTCCAGCAGCAGGTTGCTTGGGGTGTTGGGGCTGAAGCTGCGGTAGGCCTGGATTTGTTCGGCCAGTTCGCCCTCGATGCGCTTGAGATTCTCCGGGTTCGGATTGACCTGTTGCGTATTTTTCAGGGTGATGTGCTGTTCCGGGTATTTCTTGTTGCCGACCGTGAAACTCAGATTACGCCCGCCACTGCTGACCTGTTGCGTGCCCGGTTTGACCGTCAACGGCACGCCGACAATTGCCAGCCAATTATTCTGTTCCTTGACCACCAGCACCGGTTTGCCTTGATAGCTGGCTTTCGGTGCCTGCGCCGCAGCGCCCAGATCCACCACGGCCACGCCGCCCGGGACCGGCTTGTTCAGCAGGCGGGTGATGTAACTGTCGGCGTGAGCGTTGAAGGTCAGGCACAGCAACAGCAGTGAAGCGAAAAAACGCGGCATCGATTAATCCAGTAAAGAAAGGGTGACAGGCGTCAGGTGGTTGTCTTCGACCCGCACTTGCAACTCGCCGTCACCGAGCTTGGCTTTCAAGCGTTGACCGGTATGGGTTTGCCCGGCGCTGCGGATCGCATTGCCGCGCTCATCCAGCAAGATGCTGTAACCACGAGCGAGCGTCGCCAGCGGGCTGACCACTTGCAGCGTCTGCACCTGGCTTTGCAGTTGCAGGCGACGGGACTTGAGGCCTTCGCGCATGGCTCGGGGCAGGCGTTCGGCAAAGTTGTCGAGGCGCTGGCGCAGCAGCGCCAGTTGCCGCCCCGGGTGTTGCCCGGCGAGGCGGGTTTCCAGACGGATCAGTCGTTCGCGACGGGTATTGAGGCTGCGCTCGAAGGCTCGTCGCAGGCGCATGTCCAGATCATCCAGACGTTGTGCTTGCTGGCGCAGGCGTTCGCCGGGATGACGCAGGCGGCGGGATATGCCTTCCAGGCGCAGCCGATCGCGCATCAGGCGGTCACGGATGCGCATCACCAGGCGACGATGCAGGCTTTCGACCCGACGCACCAGGTCGCTGGAGTCCGGGGCGAGCAGTTCGGCGGCGGCCGATGGCGTGGGAGCGCGAACGTCGGCGACGAAGTCACTGATCGACACGTCGGTTTCATGGCCGACGGCGCTGACAATCGGCGTCACGCAGGCATCCACGGCGCGGGCCACGGCTTCTTCGTTGAAACACCAGAGGTCTTCCAGCGAACCGCCGCCCCGGGCCAGGATCAACGCATCAAAACCCCGGGCGTCCGCCAGTTTCAACGCACGGACAATCTGCGCGGTGGCTTCGCGGCCTTGCACGGCGGTGGGGATCAGCGTCAGTTGAACCTGCGGCGCGCGGCGGCGGAATACGCTGATGATGTCGCGAATCACTGCGCCTGTCGGCGAACTGATGATGCCGATGCGCTGCGGATGCGCCGGCAGCGGCACCTTCCGTTCGGCGCTGAACAGGCCTTCGGCACTGAGCTTTTCCTTCAAGGCATCGAAAGCCAGGCGCAGGGCGCCGTCACCCGCCGGTTCCACCGTGTCGAGGATCAGCTGATAATCGCCGCGACCTTCGAACAGCGAAACCTTGCCGCGCACTTTCACCGCCAGGCCATCTTTCAACGCCTGGCGAACCCGCGCCGCATTCTGCCGAAACAACGCACAACGCACCTGGGCGCCGCTGTCCTTGAGGGTGAAGTACACGTGGCCGGATGCCGGGCGGGCGAGGTTGGAGATCTCGCCTTCGACCCAGATATTGCTGAACACGTCTTCGAGCAACACCCGCGCGCGGCCGTTGAGCTGGCTGACAGTCAGGACTTCACGGTCCAGGCCGAGTCTTGCAAAGGGATCTTTAATCATGGGGCGCAGTTTAAAGGCATTCGGCGCTCAATCTCCATGATCCGGCGAAAATCCCCTGTGGGAGCGATCAGGCTCGCTCCCACAATGATCCGTGAAGGTGTTGATGAAGTGTTGAACCAGCGCGGTGGGATCTTGCCGGCAGGCGAGGGCGACGGTGCTGTGGCAATCCGGATCGGCCAAGGGGAGAAAGTGGATATCCGGCGGCGCAATGTCCTGCATCGATTCCGGCAATAGCGCGATGCCGAACCCGGCCTGGATCAATTGCAGCTGCGTGGTTTTACGCGACACCACCCGAGCCGCCTGGGGAAAGAAGCCTTGGCGCATGCACAACTCGGCGGATAGATAGCTCAGGCCGCCGCGCTGTGGATGAGGGATGGAAATGAACGCTTCGTCTTTCAACTGTGCCAGATCGATGCCGCCTGCGGACTTATCCACAGCCAGCCGATGATTCGGCGGCACCGCCAGCAACAGACGTTCGCTGTACAGCGGAACAATGTGCACCCCCTCACGCTGACGCAGCACCGGCAGGCGTAACACACCCACATCAAGGCGACCTTCGGCCAGGTCTTCCAGTTGCGCTTCGGAAGACAGCTTGGCGATTTCCATGGACACGCCGGCGTGCTGATCCAGATAAACGCTGATGCCGCGCAGCAGTCGGCCGCTCATCGTCACGGTGCTTGAGTGACTCAAGCGCAAAATGCCCCGTTGACCGGTTCCCACCTGGGTGGCCATTTCGCTGGCCTTGGTCAGTTCGTTCAGCAGATTTCTGGCGCGAGGCAAAAAGGCTTCACCCGCCGCCGTCAATCGTGGCTGGCGCGCGGTACGCTCGAACAGCGGTGTTTGCAGGCGGGTTTCCATGTCCTTGATCTGTCGGCTCAAGGCCGATTGAGCAATAAACAGGCGTTCGGCCGCCGCGCTGAAGCTGCCGCTCTCGGCGATTTCCACGAAGTAACGCAATTGGCGGGTTGAAAGCACGAGGTATGCCTTTTTGAGATGAGTGGCCGGTGTTGAAGATATTAGTCGCAACACCGGGTGCTGGCTAAAGTCATCACAGGAATAAAAGGAAGCCGCGTCGATGAATGTGTTGGAGTTGTTAAACCAGTGGCCGTGGGGTGCGGTGGATTGGTTGGTGATTGGGCTGGGCATCGCTCTGGCCTACATCGTGTTCGGCATCGCCGGTTTTGGCACCGCGCTGGTGGCTGGGCCGGTTCTGATTCTGTTCATGCCTCTGTCGAAAATCGTGCCGCTGCTGGTACTGCTGGATTTCGTCGCCGCGTTTGGCAATCTGCTGCCCTCGCGGCGAAATGTAGAGCGGTCGGAGTTGCTGCGACTGCTGCCGTGCATGGCGGTGGGTTGCACGTTGGGGGTGATTTTTCTGCTGAACCTGAAGTCCGATGTGTTGCTGCTGTTGATGGGGCTGTTTATCAGTGCCTATGCGATTTACAGCCTGTGGGTCAAAACCCGGCCGACGCAATTGTCTGCTGCTTGGGCGGTGCCGATGGGCACGGTGGGCGGGATGTTCGGGGCACTGTTTGGCAGCGGTGGTTTTCTGTATGCGATCTATTTGAACAGTCGGTTACCCAAGGACGAGGCCCGGGCCACCCAAAGTGCGCTGATCAGTTGCAGCACGGTGGTGCGTTTGAGCCTGTTTGCCATCGCCGGGGTGTATGCCGAGCTACCCTTGTTGATATTGGCGTTGTGTTTGTTGCCAGCGATGGCGGTGGGGCTGTGGATCGGCCGGCGATTGACCATGAAGTTGTCCCGCGAGGCGTTCGTGCGGCTGGTGACCTGGTTGGTATTGGCCAGCGGGATCGCCTTGATCGGGCGTTACTTGAGTACTTGACCGGATTTCGTCAGGGATTAAGCTGCCGTCCGCAATCCCACAGGGGGATCATTAAGTATTGGCAGGCTTGCACCATGAACTCGCAAAGCATCATCGTCCCGAAAATCTCCACGCTGCCGGTTCACGAACCCCGGGCCCGGGCCGTCGTGCGTTGGCTGGTGCGCAAGAACATCGTCAAGGAAGAGCTGACCACGTGCGGTCGTACCGGTAACCGCATGGCCCACGCCATTGCCGAGGGTGCCCGCGATGTGGTGTTGCGCCCCGAAGCGTTGCCATTCGGCGAGCCGATCAATGGCCTGGAGATCATCACCAAACGCTGCATCTATACACCCGCCAAGGGGTTCCTGAGTGAGGCTGGCTGCCCCGAGTGTCGCAAGGAAATCGGTGAAGCGTTGTTCGAAAGCCTGGAAGACTGGATGCCAGGACGCACCGATAATTTCACCTGCCCCGAGTGCGGGCATGAAGATGACATCAACGGGTTTCTTTTCTTGCAGGAATGCGGCTTTTCCAACCTGGGGTTCATCTTTAACAACTGGGCCGAGGCCGGGTTCAAGCAGAGCTTTATCGACGAGTTTGCCGATTGGCTTGATCTGCCCGTCAGTTGGGTGAAAGTCGAGTTGTAGGAAGTGACAATCCCCGTATATCAGTAATGCTAATAATAGACAGAGTTTTACATTGAACCCGAGGGGGTGTCTGACTATAATGGCGCGCTTCCATTTTCCCGCTCGGGAGCCCCCGCGATGCTGCGTATCAGCCAAGAAGCTCTGACATTCGACGACATTCTCCTAGTGCCTGGTTATTCCGAGGTGCTTCCTAACGAAGTCAGTCTCAAGACCCGCCTAACCCGTGGCATCGAGCTGAATATTCCTCTGGTTTCTGCCGCCATGGACACCGTTACTGAAGCCCGTCTGGCAATCGCCATGGCTCAGGAAGGTGGCATCGGTATCATCCACAAGAACATGACCATCGAGCAGCAAGCTGCCGAAGTGCGCAAGGTCAAGCGTTACGAGGCCGGCGTGGTCAAGGACCCGATCACTATCGAGGCCGATGCCACGGTTCGTGAGCTGTTCGAACTGACCCGCATGCACAACATCTCCGGTGTTCCGGTATTGCACGATGGCGACCTGGTCGGCATCGTCACTTCCCGTGACGTGCGCTTCGAAAACCGTCTGGACGCCACCGTCCGTGAAGTGATGACGCCTAAAGAGCGTCTGGTCACGGTCAAGGAAGGCGCCGACAAGAACGACGTCCGCGAGCTGTTGCACAAGCACCGCATCGAACGCGTCCTGATCGTCGACGACAAATTCGCCCTCAAAGGCATGATGACCGTCAACGACATCGAAAAAGCCAAGGCTTACCCGCTGGCCAGCAAGGACGATCAAGGTCGTCTGCGCGTGGGCGCTGCGGTCGGCACCGGTAAAGACACCGGTGACCGCGTCGCGGCCCTGGTCAATGCCGGCGTTGACGTGGTGGTGGTCGACACCGCACACGGTCACTCCAAAGGCGTGATCGACCGCGTTCGCTGGGTCAAACAGAATTTCCCTGAAGTGCAGGTCATCGGCGGCAACATCGCCACCGGCGCTGCCGCCAAGGCCCTGGCCGAAGCCGGCGCCGATGCAGTCAAGGTCGGTATCGGCCCTGGCTCTATCTGCACCACCCGGATCGTCGCCGGTGTCGGCGTCCCGCAAATCAGTGCCATCGCCAACGTCGCCGCTGCCCTTGAAGGCACAGGCGTGCCGTTGATCGCCGACGGCGGCATCCGCTTCTCCGGTGACCTGTCCAAGGCCATCGTAGCCGGTGCTTCCTGCGTGATGATGGGCTCGATGTTCGCCGGTACTGAAGAAGCGCCGGGCGAGATCGAACTGTTCCAGGGCCGTTCGTACAAGGCTTATCGCGGCATGGGTTCGCTGGGCGCCATGTCCCAGGCTCAAGGTTCTTCCGACCGTTACTTCCAGGACTCCTCGGCAGGCGCCGAGAAGCTCGTACCGGAAGGCATCGAAGGCCGTGTGCCGTACAAGGGCAGCCTGAGCGCCATCATTCATCAACTGATGGGTGGCCTGCGCTCCTCGATGGGTTACACCGGCAGTGCCGACATCGAAGAAATGCGCACCAAGCCTGAGTTCGTGCGGATCACCGGTGCTGGCATGGCCGAGTCCCACGTTCACGACGTGCAAATCACCAAAGAAGCGCCAAACTACCGCGTAGGTTGAGGCTTCAAGCAAAAAGTTAAGTAACCGGGGCTGTTTTATTCAGCCCCGAGTTGTTTCTGAATCACGACTGTTTCTGAATTACTTAGACGAGACTGAATCATGGCCCTCGACATTCACGCTCACCGCATCCTGATCCTCGACTTCGGTTCCCAGTACACCCAGCTGATTGCCCGCCGCGTGCGTGAAATCGGCGTGTACTGCGAACTGCATCCGTTCGACATGGATGAAGAAGCGATTCGCGAATTCGCTCCAAAAGGCGTCATTCTCGCCGGCGGCCCCGAGTCCGTGCACGAAGCCAACAGCCCTCGTTGCCCGCAAGCGGTGTTTGACCTGGGCGTGCCGGTCTTCGGTATCTGCTACGGCATGCAAACCATGGCCGAACAACTGGGCGGCAAGGTTGAAGGCTCCGATCTGCGTGAGTTCGGTTACGCCCGTGTCGACGTGGTCGGCAAGAGCCGCCTGCTCGACGGCATCGAAGACCACATCGACGCCGATGGCCTGTTCGGCCTCGACGTATGGATGAGCCACGGTGACAAAGTCACTAAGATGCCGCAGGAATTCCACATCCTGGCCAGCACCCCGAGCTGCCCGATTGCCGGCATGTTCGACGATGCTCGCGGCTACTACGGCGTGCAATTCCACCCGGAAGTGACCCACACCAAGCAGGGCGGTCGCATCCTGTCGCGCTTCATCCTCGACATCTGCGGCTGTGAAGCCCTGTGGACGCCGTCGAAGATTGCTGAAGACGCCATTGCCAACATTCGCGCCCAGGTCGGCAGCGACAACGTACTGCTCGGCTTGTCCGGCGGCGTTGACTCCTCGGTAGTTGCCGCGCTGTTGCACAAAGCCATCGGCGACCAACTGACCTGCGTCTTCGTCGACAACGGTCTGCTGCGTCTGCACGAAGGCGAGCAAGTGATGGCCATGTTCGCTGAGAACATGGGCGTCAAAGTGATCCGCGCCAATGCCGAAGAGCAGTTCCTGAACAACCTGGCCGGCGAGTCCGACCCAGAGAAAAAACGCAAGATCATCGGTCGTACCTTCATCGACGTGTTTGATGCCCAGTCCAACAAACTGGACAACATCAAGTACCTCGCTCAAGGCACTATCTACCCGGACGTGATCGAGTCGGCTGGCGCCAAAAGCGGCAAGGCTCACGTGATCAAGTCGCACCACAACGTGGGCGGCCTGCCGGAAGAAATGAACCTCAAGCTGGTTGAACCCCTGCGCGAGCTGTTCAAGGACGAAGTCCGTCGTCTGGGCCTGGAACTCGGCCTGCCGTACGACATGGTCTACCGTCACCCGTTCCCGGGCCCGGGCCTGGGCGTGCGGATCCTCGGTGAAGTGAAGAAGGAATATGCCGACCTGCTGCGTCGTGCCGACCACATCTTCATCGAAGAACTGCGCAAGGCCGACTGGTACCACAAGGTCAGCCAGGCATTCGTGGTGTTCCAGCCGGTGAAATCGGTTGGCGTGGTTGGCGATGGCCGTCGTTACGCCTGGGTAGTTGCCCTGCGTGCCGTTGAAACCATCGACTTCATGACCGCGCGTTGGGCACACCTGCCTTACGAACTGCTGGAAACCGTCAGCGGCCGGATCATCAACGAAATCGAAGGTATTTCGCGCGTCACTTACGACGTGTCGAGCAAGCCGCCGGCGACGATCGAGTGGGAGTGATCCCGGTCTGATTGATCGTCTGTAACACCTGAAAGCCCCGTGAACGCGAGTTCACGGGGCTTTTTTTATATCAGGAGCCAGCTACTCTGATCGGTCTCAGGCCGATGAGTCTTAACGCTGTCGAGAGGTCAGTGATGTTGGGGAAACGTCGGCCGTTGAGGGACGGCCAACTTGGCCGCTCAATGTAGAACGTACCGGAATCACGATGGATCACTGTGCGAGCGATAGTGCCGTCGCTGCTGCGGTGGATGAGCGTGGGCGTGTTATCGATATTCGTCACCATGCAATCACCCGTATTGCGCAGGCTCTTTTCCAGTGTTTCGGCCAGCACAACACTGGGCGGTGTATCCAGTTGCAGACGCAGATCACCTTTGACGCTGGCCAGCGGCCGGCCGAAGCTATCGGTAGGAATGCGTCCCGGGTCCACTTCGATACCTCGCGCCGTACCTGCATCGGTGCTTTCTATGCGCAAGCTGATGCCGCCCTCCAGTTCGCTGACACCGGGCACGCCGCCCCATGTGCTGGCGTGACTGTCGCCCATTAGTGCGACCCAGCGATGAGTACCTCGGGCAGCCTGGTCGGCGCTGATGACCTGATGGGCAAAAAAATTCATCATCCTTTGCCGGAAATCAGGTTCGACACCGGTCATTCCCGTGCTCCGGTAGCTGGCCATGCAATCGATGGCCTGTATCCGGATATGGTTTCGGCGGGCCGCCTTGACCACTTCCAGAAAGGTGAACTGACCGCTGGGGTCGGTGCCGTGCCCTTGATCCAGAACTTTCAGGTAGTTCTCGAGATTTTCCGACATCGTTCCCGTTCGGTTGAAGACATCCAGGTCGGCCTGATGAAAGTCGGTCAGCAAGTGCTCCATGTAGAGCGTCTTGACCTTTTGCTTGCTGAGCACCTCCATGTTTTCAATCAGGAACTGCTTGCTGGCGACACTTGAATGGCTCTCACCGACCACCAGCCCTGATGTCTGGCGAAACAGCTTCTTTATGATTTCTTTATTGGGCAGACGGCCTGGCAGAGCAGGGATTTCGGGCCTGGCTGGCAAGGTGTTTGATTCGAAGAACGCGGTGGCGTCCCTGTACAGGGTTTTGCGCATGTCCTTGAAGTCGGCAACGGGATTGCTGCCGTCAGGCTTGGGCAGGCTGGCGGTGTAGTCTTTGAGGTCGTATTTGCTTCCTCCCCCTTGAGCAAGGTTTTTGAGCTGCTCGCGCGAGGCCTGTGGCATATCGTATGCGCTGGGCGGGCTATCGATGTCAGGCAGTGCGGTGCTGTCACGGCCCCACGGCCATAGTCCGTCGAACTTGCCGCCACCGAACAGACCCGGACGGTTGATGGGTTGCCATTCTCCCGCTGCATCCAGCCGGACCGGCAGGCTGCGATAAAACGAATAGGGGTTGGCCGGGTCGATGATGACCCAGGTTTTCAGTGCCTCGACGTAGCGTACAAGGTAGTAACTGTCGTTGATCAGCACATAGTTGCCGCCGTTCGGCGGCTGATAGATGCCAGCGAATTTGCCTTCGTCGCTTACAGGCAACAAGCCATCCAGCACTTCATTGGTTTCAAAGGATGACAGCAGCTCCGCACCCTGCTCGGCATACGCCGGGCCGGGGGCGAATCGGGCGATGGGTGGGAGCCCTGAAGGGCTGGTGGGGCGTTCATTGACAGGTTCAGTGACGCTGTCCTGTGGCGTGAAGGTTTCGCTGGCTTCACTGACTTCGGCGAGCTCCGTTGCCCCACGCAGGAAAGGCAGGTTGAACAGGGTTTCGATACCGCTAAAGATGGCACCCAAGACCCCCGCCTTACGCTCAGCCTTAGTGCTGCCATTGATTGCCTGGTCAATGTTCAAACCCATATCGGCAATGCCGGCGCCAACGGCAGCCAGCGCCACGGGCCATCCAAGGCCCGCCATCGAACTGAAGAGGTGGACGAACGCGTTCAAATAACCGATCCACATCTTTTTTCGCAGTTGTCCGTTGGAGTGCAGGGACAGGTCCGCATCGCTGTACATGCGCGCCTTCACCGAGTCGCGCAACCAGCTGAAAACATCGCCGGTGATCGGCTCGGCGTTTTGATTGATCAGGTGATGGTCGTAGGCGCCCCACGTGGTGTAGAGCAGGTCGATCGTGGCGTTCAAACCGATTTTGCCGTCGTCCTGCTGTTGGGCGGACAACGGGAAATGGCTCATGAATCGCGCCCGATTCTCTGCATAGTTGTTTTGCAGTAATAGCCACCAATGAAAATCGAGCAGGGTGGTAAAGATGTGGAACGTCTGGGTTTCACCGGGTGTGTAAAGAATGTTCACGCCGTTGCGATCGGTGATGCACAGGATATCGGTCGCCTGATAACCGCCGATATCCAGTGCGCACACGCGTAATCCGTCCACCGTCGGTGCCTGCGCTTGCAGCATGTCGAGGCTGACTGGCCAGCTCACATTGCTGGCCACGGCTTTGATCACTGTCTTGAGGTTTTCGTTGTTCAGTCGGGCGCCGTCGTGTTCGTCCAGTGCCTGCACCAGGAAGTTGAGTTTGGCGAGGGTCCGAAAATCGTCCGAATGGAGTGGCCAGAATCGCTCCATTTTTTCTCGGTAGGACTGAGCGAAATTGAGGGCCCAGAAGTCCTTCAGAACATCCCTTGGGTACATCCTGATTTCGTTGGTTTCGTTAAAAATCGAGGCGTGAGGGCCTACGCTGTAGAAGCCGCCGTCGCCATCCGGCATGCCAGGGTCTTCCTGATCGCTGAGGCGGAATCGCTGGACCACCAGTTGCGGCAAGGTCAGCGACTCGCAAGGCTTCGGATAACGCTCCCAGCCCAGAAAAGCCTTGGTGCTGCTGACTGACACATTATCGAAACGGTGCCACCAGACCTTGTCCGGGTCGATGCCTTTGATTCCGTGTTTATCGAGTATGCCTTTTGCGACGTCGTAGGCCATCGCATGCATGTCGGGGCAGGCCTCGGTAAAAGGCAGCACCAGTGCTTTCAGGGATTGCTCGTCCGTGGGATTCGGCAAAAGGGATGGGGCAATTGGTTCAGGTAAGTTCATTTCTCGCTCCTTGAGAAAATGGGACGGTGAGGATCGCCCATTTGCTCAGGAGGAGTGCACTACATAGATATGCCCACACGGGATGCGCAATCGTGTAAAGGCAGCGACGCACTGCGGCCATCCGCCACGCAGCCCTTACTGTTTCTCATCCGCAGGTGTATCGTATTCGCCTTTTGCAGGCCCGCAGGCCTGTCGCTGATACGTGAGGTAGTTGAGTTCATGTCCTTTACCCGTCGACAAATACTCGGTGGTCTGGCCGGTCTTGTGGTGGTTGGCGTGGGGGCCGGTGGCGCGTCGCGCTATTGGTTGGGCAAGAGGGCCGACGCTGACGCCGGCCATGACTATGAGCTGATCGCTGCGCCGCTGGACGTCGAGCTGGTCGCCGGGCACAAGACGCAAGCCTGGGCGTTCGGCCCGTCGGCGCCTGGCACCGAGTTGCGCGTGCGTCAGGGCGAATGGCTGCGGGTGCGGTTCATCAACCACCTGCCGGTGGCGACCACCATCCACTGGCATGGCATCCGCCTGCCGCTGGAAATGGACGGTGTGCCGTACGTTTCGCAATTGCCGGTGCTGCCCGGCGAATACTTCGACTACAAATTCCGCGTGCCCGACGCTGGCAGCTACTGGTATCACCCACACGTGAACAGCAGCGAAGAACTTGGTCGCGGCCTGGTCGGCCCGCTGATCATCGAAGAGCGCGAGCCCACCGGTTTCAAGTACGAGAAAACCCTGAGCCTCAAGAGTTGGCATGTCGATGAAGAGGGCGCTTTCGTCGCTTTCAGCGTTCCTCGCGAAGCCGCCCGTGGTGGCACCGCCGGGCGCCTGTCGACCATCAACGGTGAATCGCAAGCGGTGATCGACTTGCCCGCCGGGCAAATCACCCGCGTGCGTTTGCTCAACCTCGATAACACGCTGACGTATCGCCTCAATATTCCCGGCGTCGAAGCGCAGATCTACGCGCTGGACGGCAACCCGATCGAACCGCGCCCGTTAGGCAAGGAATACTGGCTTGGCCCGGGCATGCGGATTTGCCTGGCGATCAAGGCACCGCCGGCCGGTGAGGAGTTGTCCCTGCGCAACGGCCCGGTTCGCTTGGGCACGTTTCGTTCGGTGGCGAACACCGATGCTCCCACCGCGTGGCCGCCCGCGCTGCCCGCCAATCCGGTGGCCGAGCCGGACCTGGCCAATGCCGAGAAACTCAACTTCAATTTCGAATGGGTGGGCTCGGTCTCGGTGAACGTCGACAACGGCAAGCCACCCAGCTTGTGGCAGATTAACGGCAAGGCCTGGGACATCACCGACAAGACCTGCGCCGACCGCCCGATTGCCAAGCTCGAGAAGGGCAAGAGCTACATATTCGAATTGAAGAATATGACTCAGTATCAGCACCCGATTCACCTGCATGGCATGAGCTTCAAAGTCATCGCCTCGAACCGGCACAAGGTCATTCCGTATTTCACCGACACTTACTTGCTGGGCAAGAACGAGCGTGCGCAAGTGGCCTTGGTGGCGGATAACCCGGGGGTGTGGATGTTCCATTGCCATGTGATCGACCACATGGAAACCGGCCTGATGGCCGCAATCGAGGTGGCCTGATGCGCCAGATTCGTCCCGCCGCAATCATTGACCGCAGCCGCGACCGCGACTTCATGCGCGAAGCCCTGGCTCTTGCGGCTGAAGGTGCAACGCTTGGCGAGGTACCGGTCGGCGCGGTGCTGGTGCAGGACGGTGAAATCATCGGGCGCGGCTTCAATTGTCCGATCAGCCGCCACGACCCGAGTGCCCATGCCGAGATGGTCGCGATCCGCGCTGCAGCATTGGCGGCCAGCAACTATCGCCTGCCGGGCAGCACGCTCTACGTGACGCTTGAACCGTGCAGCATGTGCGCCGGGCTGATCGTGCATTCGCGGATTGCGCGGGTGGTGTATGGCGCCCTGGAACCGAAAGCCGGGATTGTGCAGAGTCAGGGGCAGTTTTTTACCCAGGGCTTTTTGAATCACCGGGTGCTGTATGAAGGCGGGGTGTTGGCCGAGGAGTGCGGGGCGGTGTTGAGCGAGTTCTTCAAGGCCCGAAGAGCTAAACCAGCAGACTGAACACCGACACCTGTGGGAGCGAGCTTGCTCGCGATGGCGGCGTATCAGTCCATGATCGTTCCCACGCTCTGCGTGGGAATGCCGCCCGGGACGCTCCGCGTCCCTTTGCAAGCGTGACGCAGAGCGTCACCGGATGCATTCCCACGCGGAGCGTGGGAACGATCGATCTGGTGTCTGAGAAATTGGAGGTTTATTTGCGGGCGACGATGACGGCACGCATCGGCGCCGGCAGTCCTTCAATGGTCTTGCTGTGATCCTCGGGATCAAGGAAGTCACTCAGCGACTGAAACTTCATCCACTCCGTCCCGCGTTGTTCCTCGACCGTGGTCACGCTCACGTCGACACAGCGAACATCGGTAAACCCGGCGCGGCGCAACCACAACTCCAGCGCCGGCACCGACGGCAGAAACCACACGTTACGCATCTGCGCATAACGGTCTTCCGGCACCAGCACCTGTTGCTGATCACCTTCGATCACTAGCGTTTCCAAGACCAGCTCACCGCCCTTGACCAGGCAATCCTTCAGCGCCAGCAAGTGCTCGATTGGCGAGCGCCGGTGATAGAACACGCCCATGGAAAACACGGTATCGAAGCCTTCCATGTTCGGCGGCAGGTCTTCGAACGGGAATGGCAGGTGCCAGGCGTTGGGCTCGGACAGGTAGCGCTGCACCGCCTGGAACTGGCAGAAGAACAGCCAGTTCGGATCGACGCCAATCACGCTGTCGGCCCCGGCGCCGAGCATGCGCCACATGTAGTAGCCGTTGCCACAGCCGACATCGAGGATGCGTTTGCCCTTGAGGTCCAGATGCGGCGCGACCCGCGACCACTTCCAGTCCGAGCGCCATTCGGTGTCGACGTGCACGCCAAACAAGTCGAACGGCCCTTTGCGCCACGGCGACAGCCCCATCAGCGCTGTGCGCATTTGCGCACGGGTTTCGTCGTCGCACTCGGTGTCCAGCGTCAGGCCATTGAGCAGGTCGACTTCACTCGGCTGGATCTTCGGCAAGGCGTCCAGCGCACTTTGCCAGCGTTCCAGGTCGCCGTGACCTTTCTCCATTTTCTTGTCTAGTTGCGCTTGCAGGGTGTTGGCCCATTCGGCCAGCGGGGTGCCAGCCAGACGGCGGGCGAGGGGGGACAGATCAATCATGGCAAGGCAATCAACGAGGCAAAGTTAAGACACTGGAACCACGGCACGACTTTCGAGAACCCGGCCGCCATCAGGCGTTCGCGGTGTTCTTCGAGACTGTCGGGCTTCATGACGTTTTCGATGGCGCTGCGTTTCTGGGCGATTTCCAGCTCGCTGTAGCCGTTGGCGCGCTTGAACGCGACGTGCAGATCGGTGAGCAGCGCATGTTCTTCAGGATCGTTGAAGCGCAGTTTCTCCGACAGAATCAGCGCGCCGCCGGGCAGCAGCGATTGACGGATGCGCGAGAGCAAGGCGGTGCGCTGGTCGGGGGCGATGAATTGCAGGGTGAAGTTCAGCGCAACGACCGAAGCAGGCTGGAACTCAAGGGCGAGGATGTCGCCTTCGATCACTTCCACCGGCAGCAACTCCTGGAACATCGAGTCCTGACCGTTGAGGTATTCGCGGCAACGCTCGACCATCGCTGCGGAGTTATCCACAGCGATAACGCGGCAACCGTCGGTGCGTACGTGGCGACGCAACGCTTGAGTCACGGCCCCCAAAGATGAACCGAGGTCGTAGAGCACGCTGTTGGGTTGGGCGAATTGCGCGGCGAGCACGCCGAGGTTTTCAACGATGGTCGGATAACCTGGCACCGAGCGCTTGATCATGTCCGGGAACACCCGCACCACGTCCTCGTTAAAGGCGAAGTCGGGCACCTGGGCCAAAGGCTGGGCGAAAAGGCGATCGGGTTCTTTGCTCACGGCGGTTCCAGCAGCTTCGGTTGAAAAGGCTGGCATTTTAGCCAAATTGACGGGGGGATGCGCGGGTTGTCTGATAAAGCGCCGGGCAGATCCGGACACTATGTTTTCAGGGAGACCGCTATCGCGGGCAAGCCCGCTCCCACAGGGACAGCGCTGTCCCTGTGGGAGCGGGCTTGCCCGCGATGAACTCAGTGCGGTTTCGGGCCAAACGCCGACGCGGTGATCCCCCATTGCCCCAACCAATAGCTGAGGATGATCACGTAAGGCGCTGCTTCGAACGGCACGACAAATCGGCTGATGCCAATCACGCTGTCGGAGAACACAAACGCCACCGCACCGGCCGCCGCCAGCAGGGCCGAACGTTGGGGCACATCGCTGCCCAAACGAGCCAGCGCGCGCCAGAGCATCGCGCTGATGGCCAAACCGTAGACGATCACCGGAATCAGTAACGGGCCCAGTCCGTGGGAAATCAGGATCCCCAGCAGCACCGAGCCCACCACGAGGGCCATCACCAACGGCAACAACGCCAACCGCCGGCAGTCGCTCAAATAGGCCTTCAGATACGCCAGATGCGCGACCAAAAACGCACCGAGGCCAAACACAAACAAATCCCCCGGCCACGCCAGCAACACATCGCCGAGCAGGGAGAAAATCAAACCTAGACTGATCCAGCGGCGGTATTCAGTGGGCGGTGCGTCGTGCAACCAACCGAGCAAGGCCAGCACCGGCAGTGGCTTGACCAGCAGGCATAACAATGCGGCATGCACGCTGAGCCCATAGAGGAACGTCACCGCACCCATCAGCGCCAGGATCAGCCAACCCATGATCAGTTAACCGAGATCGCGCAGTCGAAGGTGTCCACCGGCAGCACTTCCGGCGCCCAAGGCTGTTGGGAAGTCAGGCGCAGACGACCGTTGCCGGCGGCGAACGCCTGAAAGCGCCAAGTGGAAATACCGGCACTGCCGACAATTCCGGCGTCTTCGGGGTTGCTATAGACCTCGGGGCCGAGTGCTTGCAACACGCCGCCGGCGGAGTCTTGAATCGCCCAGCGATATCCGGTGGTCGGGTTACTGGGCAGGGTCAGGATCAGGTTTTGCCCGCTGCGCAGTTGCACGGGGCATTCGCTTTGTTTTTCCACGGTCACGTTCTGTTTCGGTTGCGTGGCGCAAGCCGCCAACAGTGAAAGGGCGAGGGGGACGAACAGGCGAGTGGGGGACATGGGGGCAGTGGCTCCGGCGTTCACGACGAACGGCGAGCATAACTGAAGATGAGACAAAGTGTGACGGCGCTGCGGGAGGGATCGTTCCCACGCTCTGCGTGGGAATGCCGCCCGGGACGCTCCGCGTCCCTTTACAGGCGTGACGCAGAGCGTCACCGAATGCATTCCCACGCAGAGCGTGGGAACGATCAGGTTGTGGGGTCAGAACAGAATCTTCGCCACATCCGCAAAGCGTTTGGCGAAGTGCACGGTAATCCCTTCCTTCAGATAGTCCGGCAGTTCTTCAAAGCTTCCACGGTTCGGCTCGGGCAGGATCAATTCAAAAATCTTCTGTCGCCGCGCTGCGATGACCTTCTCTCGCACCCCGCCAATTGGCAGTACGTGCCCGGTCAGCGTCAGTTCTCCGGTCATGGCCACGCCTTTTTTCGGCGGCTGGTTGCGGGCGAGCGAGAGCAGGGCGCTGGCCATGGTCACGCCGGCGCTTGGGCCGTCTTTCGGAGTTGCGCCTTCCGGGACGTGCAGGTGGACGAAGGCTTCGTCGAAGAACTTCGGATCACCGCCAAATGACTTCAGGTTCGAACTGACGTAGCTGTAGGCGATTTCCGCCGACTCTTTCATCACATCGCCCAGTTGCCCGGTGAGTTTGAAGCCTCGGTTCAAGGTGTGGATTCGCGTGGCTTCGATCGGCAGGGTCGCGCCGCCCATGCTGGTCCAGGCCAGGCCGGTGATGACACCGACCCCGGACAGCACTTGCTCATTGCGGAACACTGGATGGCCAAGTGAGGCTTCGAGGTCTTTGGGGCCGAGCTTGATCACAGCTTTGGGTTCGTCGATCAGCTTGACCACGGCCTTGCGCACCAGTTTGCCCAGTTGTTTTTCCAACTGACGCACCCCGGCTTCACGGGCGTAACCGTCGATCAGGGCCTTCAACGCGCTGTCGCTGATGCTCAGGCTGCTTTTGGATACGCCTGCCTTTTCCAGCTGCTTGGGCCACAAGTGGCGCTTGGCGATGGCGATTTTCTCTTCGGTGATGTAACCCGACAGGCGAATCACTTCCATCCGGTCCAGCAACGGGCCGGGAATCGAGTCCAGGGTGTTGGCCGTGCAGATGAACAGCACTTTGGACAAGTCCAGGCGCAGGTCAAGATAGTGGTCGAGGAATTCGACGTTCTGTTCCGGGTCGAGGGTTTCCAGCAGCGCCGAGGCCGGGTCGCCCTGGTAGCTTTGACCCATCTTGTCGATTTCGTCGAGCATGATCACCGGGTTCATCACTTCGACGTCTTTCAACGCGTGGACGAGTTTGCCCGGTTGCGCGCCGATGTACGTGCGGCGGTGGCCCTTGATTTCGGCTTCGTCGCGCATGCCGCCGAGGCTGAAGCGATAGAACGGTCGCCCGAGGGATTCGGCGATGGATTTGCCGACGCTGGTTTTACCTACGCCCGGTGGGCCGACCAGCAGCACGATGGAACCGCTGATCTCGCCTTTGTAAGCACCGACAGCGAGGAATTCGAGGATGCGGTCCTTGATGTCGTCCAGGCCGGCGTGGTGCTTGTCCAGCACTTTGCGCGCGTGCTTGAGGTCGAGTTTGTCTTCGCCGTACACGCCCCACGGCACCGAGGTCGCCCAGTCGAGGTAGTTGCGGGTGACTGCGTATTCCGGGGAGCCGGTCTCGAGGATCGACAGCTTGTTCATTTCCTCTTCGATGCGTTTTTGCGCCTGGGTCGGCAACACTTTGCCTTCCAGGCGTTGCTCGAACTGTTCGATGTCGGCGCTGCGGTCGTCCTTGGTCAGGCCCAGCTCTTGCTGGATGACCTTGAGTTGTTCCTTGAGGAAGAACTCGCGCTGATGTTCGCCGATCTTGCGGTTAACTTCGGCTGAAATCTCTTTCTGCAGGCGTGCGACTTCGACTTCCTTGCGCAGCATCGGCAGGACTTTTTCCATGCGCTTGAGCATTGGCACGCAGTCGAGCACTTCTTGCAGTTCGCTGCCGGTGGCCGAGGTCAGGGCTGCGGCGAAGTCGGTCAGTGGCGAGGGGTCGTTGGGGCTGAAGCGGTTGAGGTAGTTTTTCAGTTCTTCGCTGTACAGCGGGTTGAGCGGCAGCAGTTCTTTGATGGCGTTGATCAGCGCCATGCCGTAGGCCTTGACCTCATCGGTCGGCTCGGTGGGCTGGTGCGGGTATTCGACTTCGACGAGGTACGGCGGGCGATGGTGTTTGAGCCAGGTGCGGATGCGTACGCGGGTCAGGCCTTGGGCGACGAATTGCAGTTTGCCGTTTTCGCGGCTGGCGTGGTGCACTTTGACCAGGGTGCCGTAGAGCGGCAGGGCCGAGGTGTCGAAATGGCGTGGGTCTTCCTGGGGGGTGTCCATGTAGAACAGGGCCAGGGAGTGGTGGTCGGATTTGCTGACGAGGTCGAGGGTTTCGGCCCAGGGTTCTTCGTTGACGATGACTGGCAGGACTTGGGCCGGGAAGAACGGGCGGTTGTGGATCGGGATGATGTAGACCTTGTCCGGCAGGTTTTGGCCGGGCAGGGCGAGGCCTTTGCTGGAGGCGGGGTGTTCGGCGTTTTCTGGGTCGGCGTATTCGCTCGGGTCTTCGGGGAATTCTTGCTGGTCGCTCATGGGGCACCTGCGCAATGGGGTATGGGTCTTAGATGGGGCGGGTTGGCTGTGGTTTCAATGGGCTGGGATATTTCTGGGTGTGTTCAGGGTTTGGACAGGTGCTGGGGACTTGGCGGCCTTTGGGCCGACCATGTTCTTATGGGGGGGTGTATATATCCGTTGCTGCGGTAACGGCGGCTTAGGGTTTCGCCCTGACGGCGACTCACTTTTTTTGACAAACGCCTCAAAAAAAGTAAGCAAAAAAAAGGCTCGCCCCGGCGTCCGGCCCCTCGCTGGGGCTCGGTGTTCCTTCGTTCCGGCATTCATCTGGGGGCATCGCCTCCGGTCTGCTTCGCGACGACCTCCTCTCGATGTGTGCGGCTTCGCCGCACGGCGCTACGCGCCCACCCCCCAGATGAACGCCTCCACTCAGCCTGCCGAAGGGGCGGGTAGATCAAAAGCTGCAGGCGAGCTAACGCTCGGCCTGTTGAGTGGTGAAAAGCTGGCGGTAAACACCGTCCATTGTGGGAGCTGGCCTGCCAGCGATGGCGGCCTGACAGCCGAACAGTCTCTTCCTGCCGCCCCATGATCGTTCCCTACGCTCCGCGTGGGAATGCAGCCCGGGACGCTCCGCGTTCCAAAGGGGCAGGTGGATCAAGATCAAGAGCTGCAGGCGAGCTAACGCTCGGCCTGTTGAGTGGTGAGGAGCGGGCGGTGTACCTCGGTTTTTATTGTGGGAGCTGGCCTGTCGGGTCGCCGCATCGCAGCGATGGCGGCCTGACAGCCGACCAATCTCCTGCAGATGTACACCGAACCCTGTGGGAGCTGGCCTGCCAGCGATGGCGCCCTGCCAGCCGACCAATCTCCTGCAGATGTACACCGAACCCTGTGGGAGCTGGCTTGCCAGCTATGGCGGCCCACCAGCCAACCAATCTCATACAGATGTACACCGAACCTGTGGGAGCTGGCCTGCCAGCGATGGCGCCCTGCCAGCCGACCAATCTCTTGCAGATGTACAAAACTTATTGTGGCTGCGAGCTTGCTCCCACAGGGATTAGCGGTGTGGCGAATGTGTCGGCAGTTCGACGTTATCCAGCATCCGGTTCACCGCCAGCTCGGCCAGCATCACAATCTGCTGAATCGCCATTGCCGTGTGTCGGTGCGGGCCTTCCAGATAGCCGGCGAAGTCACTGGCCATGACGCTGGCCTGGGCCAACGATTCGCAGGTGTGGGCCAGCAGGTCTTCGTCTTTGATGTCCGGTGCAACCAGGAACAGGGTGCTGGGTTTGCGGTTGGCCGGTGATTTGAGGGCGGCAGGGTTGAGGTAGTGGTCCAGCGCACGTTCGGCGGCGTCGTTGAATTTTTTGGAGTCGGCGGATTCGTAGGGGGAGACGTCGTCTGCGGCGGGCGGGTTTGGTGTTTCTTTGATCATGGTGATACTCCAAATGAAGGTTCGGCTGCCACTGATCGCTGCGACGCGATGTGAAGGAGGCAGCTGTACGCGGGGTCGCAGACCGAGCCATTTGGAAACCCGGCATACCCGAAGGTATCCCGCGCACAGCCACCATAAAGCAACCGACTAACACCGAAGCGCTGTGGTTTTGGGCCGGCGATTATGCACCAAATGAACTAAGCGGACTGCGACGCCCGGCCGCTGATTTTGCAGCGACCCTCAAAGCCTATCTCCCAGCCTTCCGACACAACAACCGCCAGAACATGTCGGAATCGTCCTCTGGAATTTTCATTTCTGTAGGACGTTCGCAGATTTTTTCAGGCCAACCTCGACCAAATGCGGGAGTGAGCCTGATCGCGATGGCTGTTTAACATTCAACACTGGTATCGACTGACACGCCGCCATCGCGAGCAAGCTCGCTCCCACAGGGATTAGCGGTGTGGCGAAGGTGTCGGCAGTTCGACGTTATCCAGCATCCGGTTCACCGCCAGCTCGGCCAGCATCACAATCTGCTGAATCGCCATTGCCGTGTGTCGGTGCGGGCCTTCCAGATAGCCGGCGAAGTCACTGGCCATGACGCTGGCCTGGGCCAACGATTCGCAGGTGTGGGCCAGCAGGTCTTCGTCTTTGATGTCCGGCGCAACCAGGAACAGGGTGCTGGGTTTGCGGTTGGCCGGTGATTTGAGGGCGGCAGGGTTGAGGTAGTGGTCCAGCGCACGTTCGGCGGCTTCGTTGAATTTTTTGGAGTCGGCGGATTCGTAGGGGGAGACGTCGTCGGCTTCCGGGGGATTGGGTGTTTCTTTGATCATGGTGAAGCTCCAAGTCAGTAATGGAGCTGCCACTAATCGCCGCGATGCGATGGAGGGTGGCAGCTGTACGCAGGTTCGCGGACCGAGCACTTGGTAAACCCGGCATACCCGAAGGTATCCCGCGCACAGCCACCATGAAACCAATCGACAAACTATGAAGGAGAGTCGGTTGAGGGCGGTGATTATGCACCAAGTAATCCAGTTCAGACCGCGAAGCCCGGCCGCTGATTTTGCAGCGACACCCAAAGCCTATCCCCCCGGCTTCCGACACAACAACCGACACAACCTGTCGGAATCCCCCTCAACAATCGCTTCGTCTGTAGGACCTCCACAGATTTTTCAGACTGATCTCAATCGAAATGTGGGAGCGAGCCTGCTCGCGATGGCTGTTTAAAATTCAACATCTCAGTCGTCTGACACACCGCTATCGTCGGAACGCCGCCCGGAACAAGCTCGCTCCCACTGGTGATCAGTGGTGAGGCGAAAATAGCGGCCACAAAAAAAGGCGACCCCCTCACAGGAGTCGCCTTTGCTTTAACCGCCGCTAAACCTTACTCGGACAGTTTGTACGCCATCACATAGTCACCTTGCTTGGTGCCCAGCGAACCATGGCCGCCAGCGACGACGAGCACGTATTGCTTGCCGTCTTTGCCGGTGTAGGTCATTGGGGTGGTTTGCGCGCCAGCGGGCAGGCGGCCTTCCCACAGTTGCTTGCCGTTTTTCATGTCGTAGGCACGCAGGTACTGGTCGAGGGTGCCGCTCAGGAAGCCCACGCCACCTGCGGTGGTGAAGGTGCCGCCCAGGCTAGGTACGCCCATGCTCAGCGGGATTGGAACCGGTGAGCTGTCGCGCACGGTGCCGTTTTTGTGTTTCCAGATGATTTTGGTGGTGGTCAGGTCGACCGCTGTCACGTAACCCCAGGCCGGTGCCTGGCATGGCAGGCCCAGAGGCGAGAGCAGGGGTTCGAGGATGACGCCGTATGGCGCGCCCTTGTTCGGCTGCACGCCTTGGGTTTCGCTTTTACGCGGGCCCTGGGCGGCGATTTCGGCGGCCGGGATCAGTTTCGATTTGAACGCCATGTAGTCCGGGTTCATGAAAGCGATCTGACGCACCGGATCAACCGAGATGCCGCCCCAGTCGAACACGCCGAAGTTGCCTGGATAAACGATCGAACCTTGCAGCGATGGCGGCGTGAACGGGCCGTCGTAGCGCATGGATTTGAAGTCGATCCGGCAGATCAGTTGGTCGAACGGAGTCACGCCCCACATGTCGCGCTCTTTGAGGGGCGGCGGCATCAGGTTGAGGTCGGATTTCGGTTGGGTCGGCGAAGTGTGATCACCTTCGACAGCACCCTGCGGAACAGGCACTTCGTTGATCGGCACGATCGCTTTGCCGGTGGTGCGATCCAGCACGTAGATGCTGCCTTGCTTGGTGGACGCGAGCACGGCCGGTTTTACACCGTCCGCGGTTTTCAGGTCCATCAGGGTTGGCTGGCCGCCGACGTCCATGTCCCACAGGTCGTGGTGGGTGAACTGGAAGTGCCAGCGCACTTTACCGGTGGCAATGTCGAGGGCGGTCAGGCCGGCAGCGTGCAGTTCCGATTCCGGGGTGCGAGCGCCACCGAACTGGTCGGGGGTCTGGTTGCCCATCGGCAGGTAGAGCATGCCGAGTTTTTCGTCGACGGCGAACATGGACCACATGTTCGGCGAGTTACGGGTGTAGGTTTTGCCTTCGGCAATCGGCGTGGTGTCGTCCGGTTTGCCGCTGTCCCAGTTCCACACCAGTTTGCCGGTGTGTACGTCGAACGCGCGGATCACGCCGCTTGGCTCGTCGGTGGAGACGTTATCGGTGACGTGGCCGCCGATCACGACCAGGTCTTTGGTGACGGCTGGCGGCGAAGTCGAGTAGTAACCGCCGGCATTGAAGCCGCCGATGTTGGCGCTCAGGTCGACCTGGCCTTTGTTGCCAAAGTCTTCGCACATCTTGCCGGTGTCGGCGTTCAGGGCGATCAGACGGGTGTCGGCGGTCGGCAGGAAGATCCGGCGTGGGCAGGCGCTGGCGACTGGCGCGCTGGCGCTGCCGGTCGGGCTTTGTTCGGAGGCGTAAGCGCCGTCATCGTGATACGACACGCCACGGCAGGTCATGTGCGCCCAGCCCTTGAAGTTCGCCGCGTTCTGCGTGGAGAGCTTCGGATCGAAACGCCAGATTTCCTTGCCGGTGTCCGGGTCCAGCGCGATCACCTTGCTGTGCGGCGTGCAGACATACAGCATGCCGTTGACTTTCAGCGGGGTGTTTTCGGCCGTGGTTTCGCCCGGGTCGTTCGGCCCTGGCAGATCGCCAGTGCGAAAGGTCCAGGCCGGGACCAGTTTGTTCACGTTTTGCGGGGTGATCTGCGCCAGTGGCGAGTAACGATCGCCATGGGCGCTGCGGCCGTAGGAGTTCCAGTCACCGTCGGGCATGGCCGGGGCGGTGTTGGTCATGCCCGGCACGCTGTCGCGGTCCAGTTGGCCTTTGATTTCACCAGGGTTGGTGAACTGGCTGGCCAGTGCGGCAACGCCTGCCAGCACCACGGCAACGCTCAGCGCGCCAGTGCCCATCGGCGCGGGGCCGGTGATCAGCAGTGGACGGCGGAACCACGGCAGCAACATGACGATGCCCAGCGCAAACAACATCGCCAGACGCGGCACCAGTTGCCACCAGTCGAGGCCGACTTCCCACAAGGCCCAAACCGTACTGGCGAACAACACCAGTGCGTAGAGGCCCAGCGCAGCGCGGCGAGCCATGATCAGCAGCACGCCGGTCAGCGTCAGACCGATACCGGCCAGCAAGTAATACAGCGAGCCGCCGAGCATGCTCAGCTTGATCCCGCCTGCCAGCATGGCCAGGCCCATTAGCAGAAGCAGGATGCCGAGCAGGCTCGGCAGCAAACGGCTTCGACTCAAAGCACCATCAGTGCTCATAGTGTGGTTCTCCGTGACGTTTTAAGTAGTCCCGCGCAAGTTCACTGTAGATGACGATCTGGCGTGGGCATGGTTCAGTTATAAAAGTGAAACTTGATCCTTGTGGGAGCGGGCTTGCTCGCGAAGAGGCCATCAGCCTCAACATCAATGTTGACTGACCCACCGCTTTCGCGAGCAAGCCCGCTCCCACAAGGGTTTTGTGGTGTGGGTCAGAACGATGACTGGATTTTTATCCCGCCAATCAGCGCGTCATCGACCTTGTCCACGCCACCGGGGTGGCGGATGTATTGCAGGTTCGGGCGCACGGTCAGCCAGTTCGTGACGTGCACGCCGTAATAGAGTTCGGCGCTGTATTCGGTGTCCTGCGGCGGCAGGAACGACGGGTCGTCAAAGTCGAAGACCGCGTGGGCCTGATTGGTTGCCTCGGCGTTCTTGCGAAAGGCCGGGTTGACGTGAACCCGCGCCAGGGCGAAGCCGATGTCGTCTTTGGCGCGCGCATCGAACAAGCCTTTGTAGACGACGCCCGCCTGGACATAGTTGTCGACGGCGTTGGTCTTCTTGTCGTGCATCGTGCCGTTGGCGAACACGCTCAAGCCGCGCGAGTTGTCGCTGGCACGGCTGGTGATCTGCTGCTGTATGCCGAGCCACACGCCGTGTTTGCTCGACGCGCTACGGTAAGCCTCGCCACTCAGGGCGGCGGGCTGGCCGTTGCTGTCCTTGTAGACATCGGTGGCGTTGGCGCTGCTGTAGTAATAACCGGCGCGGTATTCACCCGGCAGGCCATTGAGCTTGGGCGACCACACCAGTTCCACCGGCAGGATCGCGCCCTGGGTGCCACTGCCGCTGAGCTTGAAGCCGTTGCCGCGATCGAGGTTCGACGGGTTCTGCTCATACGCGCCGATTTGCGCGTACAGCTCTGGCGTCAGGTGATATTTGACGCGCATCGCCCACTGGCTGACTGGCCAGTTGTACCAGATGCCACCGACCCAGTTGCCGACCTGGGAGCCGCAGAACGCCAGGTTCTGGAAGTCGCAGGGGAAGCTGTTGAAGTCCTCGCCTTCGCCGAAACGACCGACTTTGATGTCGAGCTTCTGATCGAAGAATTTCTGCTGATACCACATCTGCGTCAGGCGCCAGGTTTGCCCACGCCCCCAGACTTCCTGGGCCGAGGTGAAACCACCGACCCGTGGGTCGTTGATCCGGTCGTTGCTGATGTTATTGCCGTTGCGCTCGGTGACGGTCAGCTGAAATTCAGCCGCGTTCCAGCCCAAAATTTTCTGCAAGTCCAGGTGGGTGCCGAGGCCGAACTGATCGCTGTAGCGTGCGGTGCGGTCATGGTCGTAGCCGCCGTGCAGATTGCTGCCCATCTCGCCGGTGTAATCGACTTTGAAGTCGTAGCCTTTTTCCGAAAGTTCGGTGCGCGTGCCATTCCAGTCGCCGAGCATCCAGGGTGATTCGCTATCAAAGGCTTGAGCGGCCTGGGTGCACGTGGCGAGGCCCATCGCGGTGAAACCGCCGATCAGGTTGAGTGCTTTTCGGCTGGCAACAGCGATGCGGACAGCGCTGTCTCGCGAAGTTTGAAAATCAGGCATAAAGGAGAAATTCTGGGTCTTTTTCTAAGGGAGTGAACTGAAAGCGGCAGGAGTGAAGCGGGCAGCGGAAGCGTTTCAGCTTGACGGGCGCAAGGATAATGTCCTGTTACAAATAGAGAAAGTGCTTTTAGTGACATGAATTATTTCGTATTTGGTAACAGTGCCGTGCGCCGATCCGGTAAAGGTCACCTACATTTAGGGGATAGCGCACAGAGCGCTTCCACCCGGCCACACCGTCGGCTAAGGTGCGCGGCTTCCCAACCTGACATCGCTCGAAGGCCCGGCATGACCGAACAGAACAACGACCCGCTGCATGGCGTGACGCTGGAACAAATCCTCAACGCCCTGGTTGAACACTACGAATGGTCGGGGCTGGCCGAGCGCATCGATATCCGCTGCTTCAAGAGCGACCCGAGCATCAAGTCGAGCCTGACGTTCCTGCGTAAAACCCCGTGGGCCCGGGAGAAGGTCGAACGCTTGTACGTGAAGTTGATGCGCACCAAGCGTCCGGTCTGAACATGGTCAAGCTGTTGGCGCCTGGTGCTGTCGCAAGGCGTCGTTGTGTGGCGGTGGCGGCGGTGCTCGGGTGGGCCGGTTTGAGCATCCAGCTCTACCTGATTTTCTACTCGCGTTGGACCTTGGCGGCCAGTCTGCTGGGCGGGCTGTTGAGTTTTTTCAGCTATTTCACGGTGCTGACCAATACGCTGGTGGCGACCGTCCTGACCTGCGAATGGACGTCCCGCGAATCGGCGGCGCGCCGCTGGTTTTTGCAGCCGTGGGTGAGCAGTGGGGTGGCCGTCAGCATCGCCGTGGTCGGTCTGGCGTACAGCCTGCTGCTGCGCCATCTGTGGCATCCCGAAGGCTGGCAATTGCTGGCCGATGAGCTGATGCATGACGTCATGCCGTTGCTGTTTCTGGCGTATTGGGGGTTCTGTGTGCCCAAGGGCACGTTGCGGGTGCGGCATATCGGCCGGTGGGTGATTTACCCATTGGTGTATTTCGCCTATTTACTGCTGCGTGGGCATGAGTTGGCGGTCTATCCCTATCCATTCATTGATGTGGACAAGCTGGGTTATCCACAGGTGTTTTTGAATGCCGCAGGGTTGCTGGCGGGGTTTGTGCTGATCTCATTGCTGATGATCGGGCTGGATCGGTGGCTTGGACGTCGTGCAAGGGATCTGGATTTTTAGTGATTGAGCCATCGCCATCGCGAGCAAGCTCGCTCCCACATTGGATCGATTGTGAGCAAATGATCTGTGAACAACCGAGCCCTCTGTGGGAGCGAGCTTGCTCGCGATGGCGCCCTGGAGTCGATCACTCCTCGTCGCTGCCATCCGCACGCCAGTAGCCGACCGCCTTGACGAATTGCTCGTTCAGGCCGTGCTCATCGAGCAGCACCCGACGGATCTGCCGCGACACTTTGGTCTCGGTGGCCACCCACGCATACAGGCTGCCGCCGGGGATTTGCAGTTGCTTCACGGTGGTCAACAGGTTGTTCCGGCCGCCTTCGCGCAGGACCCAGATCACGTTGACCTGAGCCGGGCTGTCGAGTTTTTGCTGTTCGGCGCCGTTTTCCACTTCAATGACCACCAACGCACGCCGATTGGCCGCCAGGCCTTCGAGACGCCGGGCGATAGCGGGCAGGGCGGTTTCATCGCCGATCAACAGGTAGCTGTCGAACATGTCCGGCACGATCATCGAGCCGCGTGGCCCGCCGATGTGCAGGAACTGGCCGGGTTGCGCCTGCTCGGCCCAGGTCGAGGCAGGGCCGTCGCCGTGCAACACAAAGTCGATGTCCAGTTCCAGCGTGTCGAGGTCGTAACGACGTGGCGTGTAATCGCGCATTGCCGGCAGGGGGCCGTTGTCCTTGCCAGCACCGAGCACCAGGGTTTCCAGTGCCGCTTGTTCCGCTGCGTTTTGCGGAAACATCAGTTTGACGTGGTCGTCCGTGCCGAGGCTGACGAAGCCGGCCAACTCCGGCCCGCCCAACGTAATCCGGCGCATCCGCGGCGTCAGGTCAACCACCCGCAACACTTGCAGACGACGGCGTTTGATTTCATGCATGACACGGTGAATGGATTGCACGATCACTTCAGTCATTCGGCTTTCTCCTGAACGGGCTGAACGGCAGGGCCGTCGACGATGGCTTTGGCGGTGTTGTTGAGCAGGTCGCGCACCCGCAGGATTTCTTCCGGGCTCCAGCGGCCGTGGTGCATTTGCAAGGCGTGACGCAAGTTATGCACAGCCTCGTGGATTTCGGCGGGCCGATCCTGGCCACGCAATGAGCGCTTGCTGACCTCGATGCGCATCCGCACGCCGTCCAGCGCAATGGCCTGGTCGGTCAATGACTGACGACCGGCGTCGGTGATGCTGTAGCGCTTTTTGCCGCCCTCGGCATCGCCCAGGATCATTTCGCTTTCTTCAAGAAAGGTCAGGGTCGGGTAGATCACGCCGGGACTGGGGCTGTAGGCGCCGTCGAACATGCTTTCGATCTGGCGGATCAGGTCATAACCGTGGCAAGGCTGTTCGGCGATCAACGCCAGCAGCAGCAGTTTCAGGTCGCCGGGGGCAAATACGCGTGGGCCACGACCGCCGCGTTCGCGACCGGGGCCAGGACGTTTTTCGAAGCCGTCGCGGACGTCGCCGTGGTCTCGATGGGAATGATGGTCTCTCATTTTTGCGTCTTCTCTCGTCGTGTTTAGATACAACTTAAGATATATCTTATGGCTTGCGCAAGCGTTCTGGACTAACGGTCGCCCTTGAGCGGCGCTCAAAGACCATGGGCAATGGATGATGAGTCGATTGATTTTTTAGAGTAATTGAACTAATTGTAAGTGGGTCTGCTTATCATTAATTGCCTGGCAGTAGTTAAGTAGTACCGGTCTTACAGGGGCGGGGTTAGTTTATATCTGTGTGCTTTTTTAGTTAGAACTGTGTGTAGTATTTATCTGAGGGTAAAGCAGTACCGTTAGTGTTTTTTTGACTTTTTTCCTGCTACTTGAAAGTCGTTGTTACTACATGTTCTTAGGAAGTTACGTACTTACTTTCTCAACGGATTTGACGATCATTCTCCGGCGTCGAAAGTTAAGCGAAATCGCCATCTTCGTATTGAGTGGTATTCGCGTTTCAAGACTTTTCTCGGCCCAATCCTTTGAAATAGACAGGTACTTAATAATGTTCAAGAAGCTTGCAATCGCCGTTCCGATGACCCTCCTGGCACTGAGCTCTTCGATGGCGTTCGCTGCGGGAGAAGCGCGCTCGTCCATCAACATCAGCGCTTATATCCCTACCGATGCTTTCTATGCCCAACCGGTAAATCCTGACTTCGGTAAAGATGAAAAAATGGCCTGGAACGTGATAACCGAGAGCTTGGCCCCGCTGCGTGCGGCTTACGATATCCGCCACACTAACGGTTCGGTCCATGCGTATGTGGAAGGTGGTCCGCAACCCCTGTACAACGGCAACAGCACCATCGCGCTGACCTATGCCTTCAACGGCGTAACCTTGACCGGTATGCCTAAAGAAGTGGTCGGCGATACCGAATCCAACGGGGGCATGCGGGCTGATCTGTTGATTACCGCCGCCCTGCCGGGGAACAGTCAGACAGGTCTTTACACGGCCAATCCAGTCGTGATCTTCGATGCCGTTCCGCGCATCTAAGTCAGCCATGACTTAAGGCTCAGCCTTATTCGTTAGCACTTACCGGTCGATGGGTATCCACTGCCTGTCGATCGGGTTTCAACGCATTTATCTTCAGAGTATTTCGTTCATGTTCCCGATGACTCCCATCGCGACGGCGCTTGCCCTATGTTTTTGTGCAACCGCCCTGGCCGCGCCAGCGGACAACGGCCACACACCTCGAAGTTTGCTTGCGCAAGCCAAGGGGTTACCGAGCGACTTCGAAGAACACTTCTTTGATGTGCCGCTGGCGGTGCGCGTGGAACTTGATCAACAGTTTCTTGGTGAGGCGATGGTCGTGTTGACCCGCGATGATCGAATCACCTTAGTTGACTTCAATGATGTCAGCGACAGCACCATCAAACCCAGCGAACGCGAGATCTGGGCCAACTATCTGAAACAAGGCGTGGCGCTGGGCGCCTGCCAGGCCAATTGCCCCGAACAACTGTTGGCCGTGCACTACAGCCTCGAAAACTCGCTGGTGTCGATTCTCACGGAAAACGCCGAACGGGACGATCAGGTGCAGCAGTATTACAACCTGCCCGAAGGCGGCAGCACTGGCTTGATCGTGCGCAACCAATTGAACCTCAATGGTGGCCAGAACCAGGACCTCGGTGGTCGTTACGGTCTGGAAGCCAGCAGCAGCCTGGGCAACTGGACCCAAGCGGTCAATATGCAGCTGTCGCGCCTGGGCGGTGTCGACAACCAGACCAATCACGCCGTGCATGAGCTGTTTACCCAGCGTGAATTGCAGGGCAACTTTGTGCGCCTGGGCTACTTCACGCCCAACTCCGAAGGCCTGACCCGTCAGCCGCGTTCGTTTGGCGCGAGCCCCGATACCGCGTTGGGTGTCATGTATGGCAGCTCCGACAGCCTGGCGATCAACAATCCGAAACCGGCGGTTTATCCGATCTATGTCACGGCCAATCGACAGGGTTCTGTGGAGATTTACCGCGACGGGTTGCTGATCAACACTCAGGCCGTCCCGGCAGGGTTGCAGACCCTCGATACGCGCCCGCTGCCCGGCGGTATTTATGAAGTGGAAGTGCGCCTGATCGAAGACGGCCAGATCACTTCCAGCACCCTGGAGCTGGTCTACAAACCGAACAATTGGCGCAATCATGACGAGCGCTGGCGCTACAACCTGTTCGCCGGTCGCGAATCCAAATTGCTCAGCAACTGGGAACAGCAGGCCGATGGCGACATGACCGCCGGTGCCGCGCTCAACTTCCTGTGGCACCCGCGTGTGATCCTTGGTCTGACGGGGCGGCAGGTGCGCGACTCGCTGCAATACGGCACGTCGATTGACTGGGCAATCGTCAACAACGCCAGCCTTTTCGCCAACGTCTACAAAACCGAAGACTACGGCACCGGCCTCGATGTGCAGGGACTCTATTCCTATGGCAGCGGCAGCCTCGTCGCCAGCCATAACCGCAGCTGGCTCGACACGACTCGGCTGTACGACACCTTGCCGGACGGCACGCGGGTGCAGCAGCGCAACGTCTTCATCGGGCAAACCAGTAACTCGTCGTTATCGGTAAACCACCGGCTTACCAGCAAAAGTTCGGCTAACGTCCGGGTGTCCCACAGCGAAGGCAACACCAATGGCACGGGTGTGGATCTGGGATGGACCCAACGTTCTCGATTGTTCGGCAGCGATGCCAATTGGCGCCTGTCGCTGTTCGATCGTCCAGGCAGCGTGAGCTCGGGAGACGACCGTAATCGGGGCATCGACTTAAGTGTGAACATTGCGTTGGGCGGCCCCGGTGAGCAGATCTCCGGCAGCATCGGCACGCGCACCGCCCGTGACGGTGGCCGCGATAACAATGCCTCGCTCACCTACCGCAAAGACTTGCAGGATCATCTGCTGCAAAACGTCTCGGCCACGGTCATCAGCGACACCTACGGTATCGGTTTGAACGCGATGGGGTCGATGCAATCGGACCTGGCGAACGGTGACGGGTTTATCCAGCGCTCCTCGTTCAACAACGACCTCACCGGCGGTTTGAACCTGGACAGCACCGTGGCCGTCGGCGGTAAAAAAATGGTCGTGACCAGCCAATACCACCGCAATGGTGCCGGCATGATCATCGATGTCGAATCGGACATCGACGGCATTATCCTGCGCGCCGACGATTTGAGCGGTGGCAGTGCGGTGCTCAAACCCGGGCGCAATTTTGTGCCGATCACGGCTTACAAAAGCAGCTCGGTCAGTTTCGACTTCGAGGGCACGGACGTCCCCGCCGCGACCATTCAACCGGCCCGTTCCAGCTATCACCTGAACAAGGGCGGCGTGGGTTATCGGCAAATTCGCGTGATGCAAACCCTCACCGTGCTCGGTCGCTTGATCGACCCTCAGGGCAATCCGCTCAAGGGCCACCACATCATCAACCACGCCAGTCGCGGTGTGAGTGAGGTGGACGGGTTCTTCTCCATGGAAATGAACGCCGGCTCACCGACGCTGGAAGTGCGCCACGGCAATCAGTTGCTGTGTCAGTTCCGGCTGGACCCTAGCCAGGGGCGAACTGAAAACAATGTGTTGATGATTGGGGATTTGCGCTGCACGCCAGACACGTTGGCGGATGTGGGTGATGCCGCGCAGAGCGCCGGTTGATGAAGGCCGCTCAATGTCTGGAGTTCACAAAATGATGAGTTTATTGACTGTGCCATGGCGCACGGCAAGAACGTTTTTCATTGCGGCCTGCCTGGTTGTCACGCCGTCGCAAGTGGGAGCGGTGGTTAAACAGATCACTGCCACTTTCAGCCCGGATCCGAGCAATCCGCAGAAAAACGAATTCAGGAACACCACGCGCAATGAAGGATTTTGCCTCAGTCAATCAGCCACCTGTAAGGCTCACAATATTTTCAGTCTGCGCTCACATATCAGAGGTGTTGAATCTATCGGCCCCATCCAGCCCAACCACACAGATGTACGACAGGGAGCAATGATCAAGACACCTGCCGCGTGGCGTTCATTGATGGTCACCAACCGCGAAACGGGCGAAGCCACCACAGTGGAAGTTCGTATTGCCGGGATGGGCGCTATTTATCGGCTTAGCGACGATGTGAGGGAGATCACGGGGGAGCCGAATATGTACTTTTCCCATCGGGTGTTGTGGGCAACCGATCATTGGCAAAACGCGCCCACTCCCTGCGTAGCAATCGGCCCGATCAGCCATTCCGGTAACACGGGCTTCGGATTTTTCTGGCTGACTCCTACAGAGGCTGTGTGTGGCAAACAGGCCAAATTCCTCATTCCCGGGTTTGGTTATGAGTCTTTGGATTTCACCTACGAACTGCGCACGCCGGATCCGCTGAAGATGTCCTCGGGCGTCTACCAGGGCACGCAGGTCTACACCATCGGCCCCGGTGGCGACTTCGATCTTGGCGATGTCGTCGTGGCCTCGGACAACACGATTCAACTCGACTTCACCCTGACCGTCGAACACACCCTCAAAGTCGAGATACCCCCCGGTGGCAATCGGGTCGAGCTGTTGCCACAAGGCGGCTG
Source organism: Pseudomonas sp. fls2-241-R2A-110 (assembly GCF_030209165.1). NCBI lineage: Bacteria > Pseudomonadati > Pseudomonadota > Gammaproteobacteria > Pseudomonadales > Pseudomonadaceae > Pseudomonas > Pseudomonas sp. fls2-241-R2A-110. The sequence continues at coordinate 105,182 of NZ_JARVSN010000014.1, forward strand.
GCAAGCCTGGTTGCAGCAGGGGCGCAGACCCACACGCCTGTCCCGCGACCAGACTTTCAATATCACGGCCAGTTCGCGCTTCAAGATGAATATGGAGTGTGAATACACCCAGGACGGCAAGACCTGCTCGTTACGCGAACCGGTGTCCGGTCACATCGTGCCCCTGAACGTCAGCGTCAGCCTGCCTCGGGGTTTGAATGACGCCAACGGCCTCGCTGTCGAACGGCGCCCCCTGTTGCGTGACGGCAGCGGCACCGGATTATTTCAACCGGCTTTTTATGTGGAGCGAAGACCGGGAACGCTGCACTTCGAGATTCCTCCCGACGAAGTCGCGCAAATGATAAGGCCCGAGCAACAACGCCAGTACTCCGGGAATGTGACGGTGATCTGGGATTCAGACATCTAGCGAGCCGCCCTTTGCAGCATTCAATTCAATGAGGTTCAGTACGATGAAACACCTGTTGGCACTGTTTGGTTTTTATCTTTTCGCGCAACTGGCGCACGCCGCGCCGAGCATCAATATCGGGACCGTTTACGACTACCTGGACGGCGACAAAAGTACCTACTTGAAGCGCGTATTCAATGGCGGCGACAGCACGGCCTTCGTCAAGGTCAACATCCTTGAAATCCTCTATGAAGCCGATGGCACCTCGCGCGAAGTGCCGCTCAAGACCCAGGCCGACGGCAATGCCCGGGATGGCTTGATGGCCAGTCCGGCGCGGCTGATCGTGCCGGCCAAAGGCATGCAGGGCACACGGTTGCTGTACATGGGGGAACGCGACCGGGAGCGCTACTTCCGGGTGCGTTTCATACCGGTGGTTCCAGAGAAGGAAGACGAGTTCGCCGTTTCCAGCGAAGAGCGCGAAGACTACAAAAAATCATTGTCCGCCGGGGTCACCGTGCTGGCAGGTTACGGTGCGGTGTTTTTCGTGCGGCCCAAGGACGCGCGTTTCGACAGCGCGATCGAGAACGAGTCGGGCAACTACCGGATCCGCAACAACGGCAACACGGTGGTGGTGATCGACGAGTTCAAGGATTGCTCGATCAAGAACGAGCAGGACTGCCAGCCAACGACCAAGCATCACATTCTGGCTGGTCGCACGTTTCAGTTCGAGAAGCAGGCCGGCCGCGAGTACCGCTTCACCTTGGTCGAAGGTGAGAGCAGCAAAAAAATAGACGTGAAGGGCTGACCCCGGGTGGTGACCATGTTCAAGAAACTGACTGTCATGCCCGTGCTGGCTGCCGCCTTGTTGGCAAGCTCGTGGGCCTACTCGGCCAGAGAAGCGCACACGTTCGACGTGTTCGTGACGATTCCGACCCTGGCGTTCTACGTGATCCCCTCTGACCCTGGCTGGATTCATCGTGAACAACGCCTGCCGTGGAACCTCTCGACGTCGACACTGGGCAGTCTGCGCAAGTACTTCGATGTGAAAAATGAGGCCGGCTCGATTGAAGCAAAGCTTGAGGGTCGGCCTTATCTGTCGAACGGCACTGATGCCCATGACATTGGCTTGCGAGTACTGTTCAACGGCGTTCTGTTGAGTGAGCTGGATAACCGCGAAGTGCTGCCGATGAGCGAAGCGGCGTTGGGTAAACGGTTGCTGCTGGAGGTCGTGCCATTTCCACCGGTCGACGGCGTTTACAAGCCTGGAAATTACTTTGGCAGCGTCAATCTGATTTTCAATGCGGTGTTGCCTGGAGCGTGATGCGCACCCATCGGATTTGCACAGAAGCACCCAAAAGGACTGTATGAACCATGGACAAAATCAGAATAACGAGCCAGTTGAGTGCGCTGGTATTGACGGGGGGATTTACTGCGTCGGCAGGCGCGGTGTCTGTGGATTTGACGGCCGTGTTTCGGCCTGACCCGGCAAAGCCCATGCACAACGAATTCAAGAATACGACCCCGCAAGGGGGGTATTGCAAGGATCATCCGGCGTATTGCGAAAATGGCGTTTTCAGCATCGCTTTACCGGTTCGCTTCAGGTCCATCGCGCCTATCCTGCCTGAGCATGCCGAGCGTCAAGGCCCGATGTTCCGGACACCGTCGTACTGGAAGGAAGTCACGGTCATCCATGATGGCAGCGGAAAGGCCGAGACGGTAAAGATGCGCGTCAATGGCATAGGGGCGGCTTACACCATCAAGGAACCGCTTCCTGTCGGCGTTTGGGACGCCTCTTGGGTCAATGCGCCTGCGCCGTGCAATTATGGCGGCGTAGGTTACGGGAGCGCGTATTACTACGCGTTTTTCTGGCGAGTGCCGGCCAACGCGGGGAGCTGTGCGAAACGGGCTTACCAACCGATTCCCGAGACGCTTGGATTTGCCTATCAGGATGTCAGTTTTTCATATGAGCTGGTCACACCTGATCCGCTGAAGATGTCGACAGGCACTTACCGGGGCGTCATGAACTACACCGTAGGGCCGCAGCAGGATTTTGATATGGGTGATGTCATGTTGCCCGATGACGATTTGATCAACCTCAACTTCAGCCTGACGGTTGAACACACTTTGAAAGTGGATATACCTCCTGGCGGTGATCGTGTGGAGCTGGTCCCGGAAGGTGGCTGGCAGTCCTGGCTGGCTCAGGGGCGTAAACCGACACGACTGTTTCGTGATCAGACGTTCAATATCTCTTCGTCGAGCCGTTTCAAGATGCATCTGGAGTGTGACATTCCGGGATTGTTCGATTGCATGATTCGCGACCCCGTTTCGCAACGCGCCGCGGTGGTGCAACTCAGTGTCAGCTTGCCGAACGGCTTGACGGATACCAGCGGGCAACCGGTCAAGCGTCGTCCGTTGCATATCGGGCAGGTGAATGCACAAGAATTCAAACCCGGTTTTTACCTGGATCGTGCGCCGGGCATTCTGCATTTCGAGATTGCACCTTATTACGTGAACTACATGTTGAAGCCGGGCGAGGCCTCCAAATATTCCGGAAACTTCACCGTGGTTTGGGATTCGGATATCGGATAAGCGCAGCATGCCCTGAAGGCGTTTGTTTGCCTTCAGGGCACTGGCGGTTAGCCGGCGTTGAGCAGCGCCTGTCGGGTCAACCGCCTGCTCAGCTGTTTCTCCTCGTAGCCGATGTCGTTCAGCAATCCGCCGTAGACCTCGTCAGTCATTTCTTCATCGGTGAGCACGCGGTTTTCCTGAACGTTCAGTTGGTTGGCAAGGTCCAGCAGTCGCTTCTTGATCGCTTGTCTTTGCGCAATCACCTGTCCTTTGGAATTCGCCCAGGAACGCTGGGCCTCGCGCAATTCATCCAATTGATCGGTTCTGATTTCATACGTTCGGGCATTGCGCCTGAACTCCCTGGGATACGTGTCATGCAGGTGTTTTTCCCAGAACGACTGCTCGATCATGTGGTTGATCAAACCGTCGCCGCCCTCCATCGACATCACGGTATCGAAGGCCCTATCGAGCATTTTGGCACTCACGCCGGCAATGGGTCGATAGAGCATGCTCTGCGATTGCCAGGGTAAACCGAGACGCTGGGCAAGGCCGGTCTCGTAAGCGAGAAACACTTGGACTTCATCAGGATGACCTTTTCGGCTGGAGAAATCCGCCCGGGCGATGTCATCCACCCGTTCAAGACGCGCGGCGCCTTTGGCCAGGGCCACCAGCTTGCCTTCCAGGATCGCGGTCGATGTCGACTGGGCATAGGCCTCGCTGACCAGGACTTTGATGCCCATGTTGTTGAATACCTGGGCTCCGGCGTCACCGCAGGTGGTTGGGGCGGTGGCCATATCGAACAGCTCCCGGCGCAATGCCTTGTCCAGGTCAATGGCTTCGATCATTCGCCATACACGGTCACTCAGTTGTTTGCGCCGCTCGCCACCGGCGCGGTAGTCGGCCGATTCGGTCTGCTTCTGGATCAAGCTGAAGAACCCTTGGGAGTCTGGCTCGGTCATCAGGTCATGCCAGGCTTCCACCCTGAAGATTCCCAGGCCTGCAGAGTTGTGGCTCCACCATTGGGAATCGTCGGACATAGGCCACTGATCGATCGCACGATCGGCGATAGCCGAGTACAGATTATCCGGGCTGATGCCGACTGACATCCGGTAGTCCGTATAGACAATCTGGTTGGTATCCGAAAGATCGGTCGGAAACAGTCGCGTGCGTGCCACGAGGCGCGCGGCGTCCGAGCCGGGAACAACCACAGGGATGTCGCGCAACGGATTTTGCATCAGGTCCAGATAAAACCCGCGCGGGCGATGCCTTGCGAACAGGCCTTCAGGCCAAGCGGTTGCGCCGGTGTTGCTCAAACTCAGAATCTTCAGTTTCGGCATGCGTTCGACGTTCGGCAGCAGACCCAACGGTGGGTTGTCATCGAGCCTGAGCGTTTCCATGTGCGTCAAATGGCGTAATTGCTCGACGGCTGACCGGCTCAACCGGATCCGGTTGTTCATCAAACGCAGCGTGCGAAGGAAATGCATTTTGCCGATCGTTACCGGCAGCTTTTCCAATCCGCAGCCTCGGGCACTCAGTTGCCGAAGATTAGGAAAATCCTTCAACAGCCCTGTGTCGCTGGTGGAAAAGCCGGTTCGGTCCAGATTCAGCGTACTGACCTGGTCGAGGTAATACTTGAGATCAGGCAGTTCGCGCCACCACAGTTCAAGATCAAGGGTGTTGAACTCCGTTGACAGGTCCAGCACATACCCGCCTTCGAGTGTTGCGCTGCGTTCGCCAAAAGCCATCGATTTTCTTTGAAAACAGGCGATGAGCCGCTCGTAAATGTGCAGCCCGCCACCGTTCATGAACCCGCTATGATTCGGGCCCCAGGCTTCTGGTTGGCGATACCGCCATTTGTTGAGTATGACTTGAAGATCGTACAGTTCGCGGTCAAGCCTATCGAGGGTCTTGCGCGCCTGAGGTTCTTCGCCCAGCGAGCTGACAAAGGTGCTGATCTCGCGCTCGTTCAAGTGCGGGTAAATGCCTTGCACCCGTTCCGCCAGGGTGGCCCTTTGTATGGAAAAGCCCGGGCCACGCAACAGCAACAAAGTGTCCGGTTCGCCGACCGGGCGAATCGGCGGCTCTGCCAGCGCGATCCGGCGCTCGGCGGGGGCTTGGGTTTTGACCAGTACCCATTGTCTGAACGAGGCCCCTTGGCCGGGTCGATACCCGAGTTGCAGGCGTTTGTCGTCCGGCAGGGCGTTGAGTACCGATTCGTAAAAGTCGTCGGCGTCTTGCAATTTTTGGTTGTCGGCGTCCCACACTTCGTAGCGTGCCCCGGCGTCCTTGATCAATACCCGGATGACCGACGCGTCTTCTGCCCCCACGCTGCATCGTAGCGGCCCGATGTCGGTGCCCTGGCGTACGTCGATACGCAAATCGCCCAATGCATCGGTGTGAATCCTGAGCGCATTCAGCACCAGTCGCTCGGTTCCGGGCCCCCAACGCGCATCGTCGGTGAAGCCTTCATAGGCGTGGTTGGCCCGCGCTTCAAACGCCGCTTCACGCGCCTGGTTTTTCAGGTCCAGTGGCAGGCGTTTGTCCCACGTCATGCGTTTGAGCTCGGCGCCGCTGGCATTGTTGAGCAGTACCGTTGCCGCTCGGCTCGGCAGCTCTGGAGCCACCTCGCGCAGCTGTTGGACCTGCGGGTTGGCGCTCGCTTGTGACGCTTGATAGCGCTGATTGAAGATATCGGGTCGCAGGCGGTCTGCCTCGTCAGCCAGTTGATTGCGCAGCGCCTGGAGCTGTTCCTCCCTGGCGACGCCCGGGCCGAGCAGCGCTTGAAGTTCTTCTTCGCTCAGGAACTCGACGAGTTGCTGTGGCAGGTCACCCTGCATGAGGCGCGACAGACTGATGGCGAGTGTCTGTTCGTCGCTTGCCAAGGCATTACCGTAGGTACGAAAGCGGCCCCTCAGTTCGGCGTTTTCGTAGACCCTCAGAGCCTTGTCCGAGGGCCAGCCCTCGAGGTAAGTCGCCAGCGGTTCGAACCAGTAAGAAGCGGGATCGATTGGCCGTCCGTAGCGAATGTCATCAATTGCCTGCTCGGTTTGCTGCTGGATGTCTGCGCGATCAAGGCCGTCGGTGAGCAACGGCGGCGGTGCGCTGTTTTCGACGTACATTTGGCGTAATGCCGCCGCCTCGGTGCCGCTGGCAATGCGAATCTGCTCCAGTTGTGCATCGTTGAATCCGTCGACGCGGTAACCAAGACGTCGCATCAGCGTCGGATGGTCCCAGTCTCGCGGGTTTTCCGCTTCATGTGTCCAGGCACCCAAACCGTTGTGTTTCAGCTCGGGTAAATAGGCCTCGCCGCGATGGGGATGTTTGACACGGTAGGTGCCCGTTTTCGGGTCTTTTTGCACGGCGTAAAGTGTGTTGTCCAGCGGCAGAATCTTTTGGCTTGCGTGGGTATGCAGGCCCAATGTGTCAGGCACGGAGTCGGCCGGTAACTCGACGTTCGGCTGCTCGTAGGGCTTGAGGTCGGGATGCCACAGGCGTTGCTGGCCACTGGGCAGTTCCACCTGTTTCATACCTTCGATCAGCGGTGAGAGTTTGAGGCGGGCGATCTGTCCGATCTGCGCTCCGGCGGCGAAGGCGACCAATTGAACGACATCCGTCACAACCCCGACAATATGTTCGGTGGCCTCAATCCACAGGCCCAGTGTCAGGTCCACGACGGCTTCGATGACGTCGGTGGTGATCTGGTAGGCGGTGTACGCCATCATCAATTCACCCAGTCCCGGGACGAACGGGGTGAGAACCAGCAGCGCGACGTTGAAGAGGTCCGAGACGACTTTCTTGAAGTTTTCCCACCAGGCCCATCGTGCATTGCGATCGGTGTCGGCGGTGGACACGGCAATATTCCGCGCATCATTGAAGATCTTGTTCAGCTTCTGCTCATAGAGGTACTCCCACACGTCACCGCTGATCGGTTCGGCGCTGAACAGCAGATTGGGGCTGCTGACCGGCTCTTCACGCCAGCTTGGACGTGGGTCCAGCGGTTCTTTGGGATGCCATTTGATCTCGAACAGACGTTGCTGCAATCCGCCGAAAAAATGCCCGCGCGCGGATTGGTCGACAAACCGGCTGAAGTACTGGCGATAAGTCATGGCGGTCGACGAGATGACCTTGTTGTCACGCAGCTGGCGAGTCAGCTCATTCATGAACGCGACGGTTGACGGATATTCTTTGAGGGGATGCTCGGGGTCTTGCGGGACATAGGCAAAAATCGGCACGACGTCGCGGGTTCGTTCCAGGTCCGGGGTGATCAACACGATCCCGGCCAGCAGGCTGTCCTGCATGAACAGTTGAGTGAATTGCATCACCCGGCCCTTGCGGGTGAGGTTGCGCTGACCCTCGAGCATTTTCAGGATCAGGTCGCAAGCGTTGGCGTCTATGTCATGGGTCATCACGGCCTGTTGCGCAGCCGCCTTGAACGCAGCTTTCTCGTGCTCGACCACGTTACGTTTCAAAAAAATCCGCGCCAGCCCGTCACTGGGCAGCAGCTGTTCATTGAGGTACCGGGAGTAGCGCGCGCCGATGTCCAGTTCGCGACATAACGCCTGGAACTGTGCGATGGACATTTTCTGTTTGATGGGCTGAATGTCGAAGTGCCCGCGCGCATCGGGCTGGCTGATGAAGTCCGAGTCGGGTTCGCAGGTTTCGCTCAGCGCAAAGTTGTGCAGCGCCGCGTCCAGCAGTGAAACCGTGCGGGTCACCACACCGCCGGAGAGGTCAACCACATACCAAGGGCGCTCTTTGGGCAAGTAGAGGTGTAAATACGTCGTCTTGACGTCCACGTTGACGTCGTACTGTTTACTTAATGCGTCGGTGAGTAACGGTTCGGCGAACTTATAGATGTTTTGTAACTTATCGATAAAACGATCCACCCTGTTTTGAGTGGACCAGAGTTTGAGATTGGCTTCTTGTAACCGGTCATGATCAAAGTCGCTGGCGCTCTTTATCCATTGCCCGTTTGCCTTCTGAGTGAGGCTCAGCTCCCGGGCCCTTTGCAATGAAGCGCTGGTGAAGGTGGGGTGGATCCGGTTCTTTATAAAGGGGTAATGGCGGCCTTTGGTATCGTCGGCCCCCTGCAAGGGGCCGTTGAATATACTTCCTTGTATTTCAGGCATCTTTTTAAACCTTGAGCGTTGAAGAGAGGCATCAGCCTAACGCCCGAGGCTCAAAGTAAAAGTCTGAATTCCTGCTGTTGAATACAGCTGGATACGTGTCGACGCATTGAGATTATCAATGCCGAAAATAATTAATTACCGCCCCTATTAACGTCGGGCAACTTCAACAGGCAGGCATCCTGTGTGACTCCCTGGCTGCAGGTACGGTGTCAGGATCGGCGCCATGCCCTTGAGCACTTGCACCGGCAACGCCGAGGTGAATTTAAACGCTTCGGCGGAGCGCCCGGGAACAAAGGCTGTCAGGGTGCCGAAATGGTTGTCGCCGATGTAGAACACGAAGGTCGCTGTGCGGTTGATCGACTTCGAACTGAGAATCCGTCCGCCCGAACCAATGGCCTCGATGCGGTTGTCGCCGGTCCCGGTCTTGCCGCCCATGGCCAGTGGTTTGCCATCGGGGCTCACGAAACTGCCGGAAACACGTTTGGCTGTACCGGCATCCACCACCTGCGACAAGGCTTCACGCATCGCCGCCGCCACTTCGGAAGGCATCACCCGTTTGCCGACATCCGGGTCGTTGATCAGCTTGGTTTCATACGGTGTGTTGGCGGCGAAGTGCAGGGTGTCGATACGTAGGGTCGGCATGCGCACGCCATCGTTGAGGATGGTGCCGATCAGCTCGCCCAGCGCTGCGGGACGGTCGCCGGAGCTGCCGATGGCGGTGGCCAGCGATGGCACCAGGTGATCGAACGGATAGCCGACTTTCTGCCAGCGTTGATGAATATCGAGAAACGCCTCGATCTCCAGCATGGTGCGAATGCGGCTGTCGCGGGCGCCTTTGTGACGGCTCTTGAACAGCCAGCTATACACTTCCTGGCGTTCGAACTGGCTGGCTTTGACGATCTGGCTCCACTTGGCATCCGGGTTGTTCAACAGATAGCCCATCAGCCACAGGTCCAGCGGGTGAACCTTGGCGATAAAGCCCTGGTCCGGCAGGTCATAGGCGCCGGGGCTGTAATTTTCGTAGAGGCGTTGCAGGCGCTCGTCGGTGAGTTTTTCAGTGAGCTTGGCGCCTTTGAGGTGCGAGCGCACGAAGGTGTTGAAGCTTTCCTGACTGGCCTGCGGCAGCAGATAACGGTGCACCGCCGCCATGCGAATCGGGGTCGGGCGCATGCTGTCGAGGAAGGTGTCGAGTCGTGCCTGGGTGTCCTTGTTTTTGTACTTCTTCCAGAACTTCAGCAGGAACGATGTGCCTTCGCGGTCGGCGAAATCGGCGAGGTATTCCTGACGCCGAGGGTCGCGGTCGTCTCCGAGCAATTCGGCGCTGTTGTTGGGACCCGAGTAGGTGGCGTAGCGCACCAGGTCACGCATCAACCGAATGAACGGCAGGTTGATCGATTCGCGCAGGGCATCGCGCAGGCTCGGCATGCGGCCGTTGTCTTCCTTGCGGAAGTTATGGAACACGTGCAGCCCGCCACCGGTGAAAAACGCTTCGCCGGGGTTGGCCGAGTATTTGCGATCCAGCGCGGCGCCAAGCATCGCCGGCAGGTTGCGGTCCTTGTTCTGGATCAGGTAATCGACGGCCCAGCGGCTCAGGCGATCCTGTCCCGGGACGTTGACTTTCTTCAATTCCGGAACCGTCATGCCGGCGTATTTGTCGTGCAGCTCGGCCATGATTTGCAGGTAGGTGGTGAGCACGCGCATTTTCGCGGTGGAGCCCAGCTCCAGCTTGCTGCCTTCGTTGATATCGAACGGCTGATCGGTGCTGTCGGTCTGCACCCGCACCCGGGCACCGTCCGGGGTCAATTCGAACAGCGTGAAGCTGTAGCGCACCTGGGTGGTGCTGGTGGGGGTGAGCAAGCGTTCACCCATCAAGCCGATCTGCGTTGCAAACGCCGGGTCTGCCAAATGCTTGAGGTATTCGGTGGCCTTCGATTGCAGGTCGCCCTGCAGGGTGCTGGTGGCGGACAAGTCGAGGCGGTCGAGGTCGTACAGCGGACGGTTGAGCAAGCCGCCCAGGCGGCTGCGTGCCACGCTGATGCCTTTGTTGGTTTCGATGGGCTGGATGGTGGGCTGGGTTTGCCAGTCGCGATACGTCACTTTACTGGCCAGTGCGGCGGCGGCGAACTGTGCATCGATCACGCCGTTTTGTGCCAGCAGACGGATATGGCTGTCAGTGAGGTCAGCCAGTTCATCACGACCCTTGGTCAGGTAATGGGAAGGGCGGCGCTGGGCGATCATCAACGACAGCATCTCGCGCAGTGCCAGGCCTTTTTCGGCCATGGTCTTGGGATCCGTGGCGTTGCTGTTGAGTCGTTCGTTGGCCGCGTTGAAATCGGCGCCGTACCAGACGCGCAAACCTTCGGCCATGCCGTGCACTTCACCGTGGCCCGGTACCGCCGACAGCGGCACGCTGTTGAGGTAGTCGCGCACCACATTTTGCCGGACTTGCAGGGTTTCGGGGCCGGATTGATAAGCCCGCACGGTGGCGGAAATCATCTGCCGGATCTTTTCCGCGCCCGATACGGTCAGGCCATCGGGCGAGTGCCGGTATTTCTCAAGCTGCGTCGCCAGCGTACTGCCGCCCGCCGACTGCCCTGGCAGGTGGATCAGCTTGGCGATCTGAGACCAGATCGCCATGCCGAATCGCGGCCAGTCCACCGCCGGGTTGGCCATTGGCTGGCGAGGGTCGAGCAAAAAGCGGTTTTCAATAAACAACAGACTGTTGACCACCACGGGCGGGATGGCCTCAAAGCTTGAATACAGCTGTTGTGGGTATTTGTACTGGTAAAGCGGTTCCGCCCGGCAATCGGTAATCGACAGGCCTGCCTGTATTTTCTCCGCGTAGGGGACGAAAAGCCCCCTGTCGGTGTAGTCCATCAGTTTTTGCGAAAAGCGGGTCTGTGACGCCACGACGTAGTTGCGTTTGATCAAGCGTGGCAGGAACTCACCCAGAGAGCTGTAGCCCAGACGCAGGTCGAATGGACCCGCGCCGGGATAGCGAATGGCATTGCTGGGACCGGGTTGCAAATCGTAGCTCAGGGACGCGGCAAACTTGCTGACCTCCCGGGATTGAAAACTGGACGTGCGCATTTCCTTGGCGGCGGCGAGGCCCAGCACCAACAGGATAATCAACAGCAGCAACCAGAACGCACCCCAGCCGTGTTTGATGCGACTGCGAGGCGGTTTTTCAGGTATAGGCGCTTCATCCACACGCTCAGTCGGGACCACAGTTTTACTCGTATCGGTTTGCCACAAAGCGCCCATAGTCGATTGATCCATTCACGCAGATTGATCGGACTTGTCTGAAGCTTAGACGGTGGTTGGCGATGGTGAAAAAATTGTGGACCGTGATGGCGTGAATTTTTCTGGATCCACAGCCATTCGTGTAGCTGACGGTGGCAGTTACAGGACGATAACGGGGTAATGGGTGAAGAGGCTTGTTGTAGAGCCTTCGCAGCGTAAATTCCCTCTGCGCATGGGCATGACGATGCACCATTGTTGTGCAATACTCGACGCCGTTTCAGCCCCGAGCAAACGCGGAAAAACCAGGTAATGCCCCTCCGTATACCGCGCTTTTCCCGAGAGTTCTGGCTGAATGTTGTGGTTTATAGAGTGAAAACTCCTGCCTTAAGCTTTTTATACTGCACGCCCCGCTGATCCTGGAGGCTTTGTCCTACAGGACGGTTCTGCCCACGAAGCAGGCCCGGTTTTTCACAAGCACTGGCTTACCGGTCAGCGCTTGGACACTCGGTGGTCATATCCAATAACAAGACGAGGTTGTACCCCATGCCAGTTGGCAATCATCTGCCCCACGGCGAGACCGCTCAGGGCGGCCCGCTTAAACGCGAACTCGGCGAACGGCATATTCGCTTGATGGCACTGGGTGCCTGTATCGGCGTCGGCCTGTTCCTCGGTTCGGCCAAGGCCATCGAAATGGCCGGCCCGGCCATCATGCTGTCCTACATCATCGGCGGTCTGGCGATCCTGGTGATCATGCGCGCCCTGGGCGAAATGGCTGTGCACAATCCGGTGGCGGGCTCCTTCAGCCGTTACGCTCAAGACTACCTTGGGCCGTTGGCCGGCTTTCTGACGGGCTGGAATTACTGGTTCCTGTGGCTGGTGACGTGCGTCGCGGAAATCACCGCGGTGGCGGTGTACATGGGCGTCTGGTTTCCTGATGTGCCGCGCTGGATCTGGGCGCTGTCGGCGTTGGTCAGCATGGGCACCATCAACCTGATCGCGGTCAAGGCCTTCGGTGAGTTCGAGTTCTGGTTCGCCTTGATCAAGATCGTCACCATCATCGCGATGGTGATCGGCGGCATCGGCGTGATTGCTTTTGGCTTCGGTAACGATGGCGTGGCCTTGGGGATTTCCAATCTCTGGGCCCATGGCGGCTTCATGCCTAACGGCGTGCAAGGCGTGTTGATGTCCTTGCAAATGGTGATGTTCGCCTACCTCGGGGTCGAGATGATCGGCCTGACTGCCGGTGAAGCGAAGAACCCGCAGAAGACTATTCCCAACGCAATCGGCTCGGTGTTCTGGCGGATTCTGCTGTTCTACGTCGGCGCGTTGTTCGTGATTCTGTCGATCTATCCGTGGAACGAAATCGGCACCCAGGGCAGTCCGTTCGTGATGACCTTCGAGCGTCTGGGCATCAAGACGGCCGCCGGTATCATCAACTTCGTGGTGATCACTGCGGCGCTGTCGTCCTGCAACGGTGGCATCTTCAGCACCGGGCGCATGCTCTACAGTCTGGCGCAGAACGGCCAGGCCCCGGCCGGTTTCGCCAAGACCTCGAGCAACGGCGTGCCGCGTCGCGCACTGCTGCTGTCGATGGGTGCGTTGTTGCTGGGTGTGCTGCTCAACTATCTGGTGCCTGAGAAGGTGTTTGTCTGGGTGACCGCGATTGCCACCTTCGGTGCGATCTGGACCTGGGTGATGATTTTGCTGGCCCAGTTGAAGTTCCGCAAAGGCCTGAGCGCCAGTGAGCGTGCGGGTTTGAAATACCGTATGTGGTTGTACCCGGTCAGTTCGTACCTGGCGCTGGCATTTTTGGTGTTGGTGGTGGGGTTGATGGCGTACTTCCCGGATACCCGTGTGGCGTTGTATGTCGGGCCGGCGTTTCTGGTTTTGCTGACGGTGTTGTTCTATGTGTTCAAGTTGCAGCCGACGAATGTGTCTCAAGGGGCGGTGCGTTCGGCTTCTTAATTTGTGGTGCTTGCTTGGTGGTCGGGCGGGTGGGGGGCATATCCATTACTTGGGTAACGGCGGCTATTGGTTCCGCCCTGACGGCGGGTTACTTGGAAAAGCGCCA